>JAVBUL010000089.1:0-4619 GCA_031555415.1 Lachnospiraceae bacterium
GAGAAAAAACATTTTACAAGTGAAAGAACCATTAGTAAAGGTATATCCACACTATGGGCATATTATGTCTATAATTAATGAATATGAACTTCCAATGTTATTGAATGAAATGTTGGAAGTAGTGTATGATACAGAGGACGAAAGAGCAGATTTTAATATAGGATTAGATGCTGCAAAATATGTTAATAATTATCCATTATGTAATAATCATGGTATATCAAGAAGTTTTGTTAGTGCAAACTGGAAGTCTTTTTGTGATTTTTTGGTGGATTCTATTAATAACGGTTATTATATAATTTATTTAGCAAATACATACTATATTTCAGCATATACAGAAACATATAGGAGGTTAAATTTCTTACATGACATTATGATTTATGGTTATGATGAAAAATCAAAAATTTTTTACGCATCTGATGCATTTGAAAAGGGAAAATATGAGAGAAGAGAGATAACCTTTGAAGAAATTGAAAGATCATTCTCTTGCGGAAGTGAAAAAGATTGGATGGATGGAATTAGATTAATCGAGAGAAGAGAAAATCAGTTCATGGGCATATGGTATGAAATAGAGTATATAAAAGAACAGTGTGACGAGTTTTTAAGAGGCGAATATGTAAAATGCCCTATATATTTAGAAAGAAAAAGGGATATAAAGGATGAAAAATATACTTATGGTATCAATGTATATAATGCTATATATGACTATATAAAATACTTAAAAGATGACTATGACTCAAAATCAGCAGATATACGTTTGTTTTATCTGCTATTTGACCATGCAAATGTTTTAAGATATTTTTCAAGAGAGCTGTCTAACAAAGGTATTTTGATAAACAGTAATGAAATCTTTAATGAATTTGATGCCATATGCAATAGCTTAACTAACTTATGTTCAAAGGTAATAAAATACAATATAACTAGTTCGGAATCATTAAAGAATATAATATTAGAAAGTATATTAAGTATTAAACAAAAGCTTTTTGATACGGTTAAAAAATTTAAAGAAAGTATACCAGAAAAGCCAATAACTAATAATATAAAACTATTCGGAGAGGTACTATCAACAGATATAGCGATAGAATATAATGGGAACTGGAAATCAGTATCAGGAGATAATATTATAAAATATTCAAAAGATGAAAATGCAGAATTAAAATATCAATTCTTAGGTAATGGCATAAAAATATATACAAGCATTAAAAAAACAGGTATTGTACGAATTGTAATTGATGGCAAGGATGTGGCAAATATAAATATGAAAGATTATATTTATAAAGACGATGTCTGTATGTACAATGTTGAAAACCTAGAATATGGCTATCATACATTAGAATTGAAAAATGAGGTTGTGAATGAAGACAATAACATAAGCATCATTAAGTTTGTTGTTGAAGACACTAGTATAGATATAAAATCAAAAGTAAATAAATTAGAAGAAGATAAAAAGACACAAGGAAATTGGAAAGGTAGATATGGAAATGCAGGATATGAGATAATTGGAGATAGTCTTAAGTTACCTACATATATAAGTGAAAATAATTATGTTTATAAAGATGCAGCATATGTGCTTTTAATGCGTACAACAGGGAATTATAAAGCACTTAATAAAGTAAATGAAGGTGATGAAAGAATAGTTGCTTACTACTTAAAAGAAACAGAGTTTTCTCTAGAAATGGTGATTTCAGGAAAACATCAAATAGCATTTTATATGGTAGATTATGATAATCTTGATAGAAGCTTTGAATTGATTATTGAAGATGGAATAAAACAGACAGAGTTATTAAAAGATTACGTTGAAAATTTTAGTAATGGTATATACCTAAAATACGAGATAGAAGGATATGTAAAAATAAGATTTAAATGTGTAAATGGTCCTGATGTAGCTCTTTCAGGCGTGTTCTTTGATTAATGGAGGATTATGTTATTATGTGGGATATAGAAAGCTATAATAATAATATAGCAATTATATGTGATAATGGTGATGAAGTTACATATACAGAACTAAATAAATTACAGCAACTATTTAGTGAAAATCTAGAAGATAGAAGTTTAGTCTTTATAGTAGCTACTAATACATTAGAGTCATTAGTAGCCTACATAAGTTGTATTAAGAATCACTATGTAGCGGTATTATTAGATGAGAATATTGATAAAATACAATTGAAAAAGCTTATAAAAGATTATAACCCTCAGTATATCTTTATGCCTTTAAAAAGAGAATTTGACAATGATTTATATGATATTAAAAAATATATCAATAGTTATATACTATTTGCTGTTAAGCAAAAGACGGAATATAAAATACATGATGATTTGGCGCTTATGCTTTCTACATCAGGTTCTACCGGAAGTGCAAAGATGGTAAGAATAAGCTATGAAAATTTACTTAGTAATGCAGAATCGATAGTGGATTATTTAAATATAAATGAAAATGATAGGTCAATAACCTCATTAATGATGAGTTATACATATGGATTATCCATTATAAATACTTATTTACTGGCAGGAGCAAGCATAGTTTTAACACAGAAGAAGATTCATCAATTATCATTTTGGAAGACCTTTAATGAATTTGAAGTTACTTCTTTCTCAGGAGTTCCATATATGTATGAATTATTCAGAAAAATGAACATAGGTAAACTAGGTCTAAAATCCTTAAAGGTAATGACACAAGCAGGAGGTAAGTTAGGAAGTGAATTGCAAGAATACTTCGGTAACTTTGCTTGTGAAAATAATATTGAATTTTACATAATGTATGGTCAGACAGAGGCCACTGCACGAATGACATATTTACCAAGAGATTTAATTTTAGAAAAACCAGAAAGTATTGGAAAAGCAATAAAAGGTGGAGCGTTATCACTAATAAATGAAAATGGTGGAAAAATCGAAAAGGTAAATGCTATAGGAGAAATTATATATGAGGGTAAAAATGTTTCTATGGGATATGCAAGTGATTTTAAAGACCTTATAAAAGGCAATGAGTTCAATTATAGATTAAATACAGGAGATTATGGATATTTTGATGAAGATGGTTATTGGTATGTAACAGGAAGAAAGGATAAAAGTATCAAGATATTAGGTAAAAGGATCAATCTTTGTGAATTGGAGGAAGTTTTATTTGACAAGTATAAAGAAAGATATGTATGTAGAAAGAGAGGTGAAACAATAGAAATATTGGGAAGGCAAGGAGGTGAAGAGATAAAAGAGTATTTGTCAAGGTTAACTAATATAAATGTTAAGCTAATGAATTTTGTTTATGAAAATAATTTAAGAAAGTAGGTAATAAGATGTTGAAAATAAAGAGGATAGTAGCAGCATTAATAACCTTTGTATATATATTTGTACAAGGTACATCACTAGTTGCATATGCAAGTGGAGGAGAGATACTAGAAAACGAGTATCTGACAATAGAAGTATCAGAAAAGCAGTATCAGAAAAGCAGTATAACAATGGAACAACTAATATACTTGGAAAAAGTAGACAAGTGGGTGAAGTAGAAAAGCTAAGAGAATATGGTAAAGCAATATCTTGCTTTATGTAGTTGGTGATATATATGAGGGTTTTAAGGGGTGGTGGAACTCACTTGGTAAACGTGAATTAGTGATAATAGATAGTCATGCGGATCCAATATCATTTGCGTCTACGAATGGGACCGAAATCATATTAACTAAAGATATTTTAGATGATACTTTTGATAAAGTTAATGTCAAGATGTTAGTTCTTTTAGGATGTAATGCAGGACATTACAGTTATACTGAGTCTATGGCGAGGGCATTTGCAAATAAGATAACCGGAAAAGTATTAGCTAGTGACGGAACTGTAGTAGGTAGTTGGTATGATTATATAATATCTTCAAATGTAACATTTTATTCAAATGATGATACAACTTTTCAAGATTTTGTTGTAAAGAGAGAAGGGGCTAATGCAAAAAAAAGAACAAATATTGGCTGGATGGTGTACGTGGGTATGGGTAAAGATAAGTACTCTGCAAGAGCATACTCTATGGCAAAAAATGGATTAAGGAAACTTCCAGTTAGTGTAATATGTGAGTTTATAACAAATTCAAGTTTTTATAATAGCTTTAAGTAGGGGGAGGTATATGAACAAAAAAACCATTATGATTATAGCACTAATAGCAATAGGAATTTTTATTATTATTAAAATAGCTACTCCTAATACTTCTAAACACAAAAGAACAGGTAAAAACGACATTGATAGGGCTATAGTAAGTATCTATAAGTCGAATGATTTTAAAGAAGGAAATTACAGCTTTGATGATGATTTACACGAAATAAGTCATCAAAATGCAATAGCACTTAAGTTGTCAAATATAGAACGTGATGCAGGAACATTTTATTATCAATCGAAATATGTAGAAGAAGATGACATAGGGGAAAAACTTGAAAAAAGAACAGTTTCATTTAGGGATAATAGTGAAGAGGCAGAAGTGGAAATATATAAGATAAAAAATATTTCTGATAAAGTGGCTATAGCATTAAAAACAGAATACTGGAGTGGTTATTATCTTTATATTAATGGTGACTATGATCTAAAAGATATTAATGAGTTTATAGAAGTATTTGGAATTAATAAAGATACAAGGGTGTTACGTGTAGATT
>JAVBUL010000276.1:0-5478 GCA_031555415.1 Lachnospiraceae bacterium
CCGGAAAAAGCATTGAGATCCTACAACGAAACAATAAAGTCTGTATTGCATTCAATATCGGGCATAAGCTGGCTTTTCAAGATGTGGATGTCGCTTGTAGTTATGGGATGAAATCAAAAAGTATAGTCGCCTCGGGGAAGGTGTTTTTTGTGGAGGACGCTGATAAAAAAATAGAAGCATTGAATATCATTATGAAACAATACGCTCCTCAAAAGACATTCAGCTATTCGGCTCCGGCTGTGGCGAATGTCAAAGTATGGGTAGTTGAAATTGATCGAATAACAGCGAAAGAATTAGGAATACAGAGGAGGTAGAATTAAGAACTAAGAATACGTAACTTACAACTTGTCAACTATAAAAAGATGAATCAGGAATTTAATATGGTAGCAAAAACCCTTTATGGGCTGGAAGATGTGTTGGCTGCCGAATTGATAACATTAGGTGCAAACAATGTTGAAAAAGGACGAAGGATGGTTTCTTTTTCTGGAGATAAGAAATTACTTTATAGAGCTAATTATTGTCTGAGGACGGCATTGAAAATACTGAAACCTATAGCTGTTTTTACGGCTAAGAGTTCTGATGAAGTCTATGAACAGGTAAAAAAAATAGATTGGACTAAATACTTGAAAGACAAAAAGACTTTTGCTGTCGATGCTGTTGTACACTCCGAAATATTTACTCATTCGAAATTCGTAGCTTACAGGACGAAAGATGCCATCATGGATTTTTTCGGAGAAAGAGATGAAGAAAAACCTTCTGTCAGGATAACAAATCCTGATTTTCAGATACATATTCATATTTCACACAAAGAATGTACGATCTCCTTAGATAGTTCGGGAGACTCCCTTCATAAAAGAGGTTATAGAAACGATCAGACTGAGGCTCCGTTGAGTGAAGTCCTGGCTGCCGGTATGCTGATGAAAGCAGGATGGACGGGTCAGTCTAACTTTGTAGATCCGATGTGTGGATCCGGAACTTTACTGATTGAGGCTGCTTTGATTGCGTTGAATATTGCTCCCGGAATTTACCGTGAAAAATTTGCTTTTGAGAAATGGGATGATTACGATGAAGACTTATTTAATAGTATCTCGGAAGACGATAGCGCCGAACGGGATTTTAACCATAAGATTTATGGCTCCGATATCTCCGATAAAGCCATTGCAACGGCATTGAAGAATGTCAAAAATGCAGGTTTAAGTAAGTATATCGAATTGTCTGTTAAGCCGTTTCAGCAATATACGGAAGCTCCTGAAAAAGGAATGCTTGTTACAAACCCACCGTATGGAGAACGATTGAACCCTAAAGATCTGATGAACTTATATGCCATGATGGGAGAACGTATCAAACATGTTTTTATAGGATATGAAGTATGGATATTAAGTTCAAATAAAGAAGGATTTGATAATATCGGACTCAAACCTTCTGCAAAAATCAAGCTGATTAACGGTGCGATAGACTGTGAGTTTCGTAAATACGAGATATTTGAGGGAAAGCATAAGGATTTCAAAGCCGAAAGCCGGAGACTGGAACTCAAAAAGAAAGAATAAATCTCTCTCTTGACTTCGACACTGGGAATCATAAAATTTTCCAGGAATGCATTGAAAGAAGATGAGATGAATAATCATGATACCATAATTTTCCTTTGTAGTGGCCCTTTATTTCATCAGTGAGAGTGATCCGATCCTTTATTGAACTCTCCAATCAATTGATACAATAAAAAAAAAGAGCCACTTTTCAGCGACTCTTTCCCTTTAGTTGAATTTCCTATCACATTATCTAACAAATTTATAGATGATTTTAAGAAGGTAGTTGATTTTTATGAATATGTTTATGTGAGATTCTTATCCATACAATATTTTTTTTTATAAATCATTTTATAGTCATAAGCCCATGATATATGATGTTTATAAAATTGCCTGATTCATCTTTTCCTCTAAAATCCAAGTTGGCGACAGATGATTCTTTATTGGGCGTCTCAATTTTTAATGTTCCTGTATGCCAAAACCCTATTGAAGGCTCATTTGATATATTGATAAAACTCTCATAGCAGTCATACACAACAGATTCTCTAATTATTTCATCAAAAATATAATTTTCAGATAGTGTACTTTTATCTGTATATATTTTCAGATTAATTTTGTCGTTCAATGTTGTTTTTATTGATAAATCATATTTGTGAAGATTTCTATATATTCCTTCATAAGTCAATTCTATGCTCTCTATTTGATGATTTTTCCCTTTATAGTCTATTAAATCTTTGGAAGAGTCAATATAAGTCAAATTTCCAATATAAGTGCCTTCAATTGGAAAGTAATTGTATATATTATATCCACATTGAATCATAATATTGTAATCATTGATAGTTCTCTTTATTCCTATGTGCCCATCAGTCATTGAATAAAAGTTTTTCCTAAAATTAACAATCCATGATGAGGAGTAATAAAAGAAATCCATATCTGGATATTTATAAATCGCGTTTTCTAAATTTGCACCTAAAATATTTTCAGACGAGAGGTGAAATTGAAGGTACTCACCTTCTTCGTTTGTGAGGAATAATTTGTAATCTCGTTTTTTTGTATTAGTATCTAAGCCATAGTAACAAAGCACTCCATTGTTGAGAGGATAGGTTTTATTTGTATATGAAAAAGAAAATGAACCATCGCCTAAGGTTTCATTGATATTATTTTCAGTAGAGTCGTCAATGTAATCATATTTCCCTTCATATTCTCCTTCAATCAAATTGCCTTCTTGGATATCTGATTTGATAGTAATACGTATATCCGCTCCGATAAAGCTTATATAATTGGTTGTTATACTTATATCTCCGCTTGATAAATTAGAGGTTATTGTTCCGATTTTGACATAACTTTCATATGAATATTCATTAGGACCTTCTCCATAAGTATAAACTCTGTGAAAATCATCATTAAAACTATCATTGATGGAATGAAGTTTCAAATAAATTTGTTTATTGTCTTTGCCATTCAATTCAACCGTAAATACATAAAGTCCATTTTCTTTACCATAACTTGTTATTTTACAAGCATTCATATGGAACGTTTCTCCCATTAATGAAAAATTTCCAGAGTCTGATTCTTCATCTGTATTTATGTTATCATTGCAACTGAATAAAGGAAGAAAAATAACTAATGAAACAATTATCGATTTGTAAAAAGTGATTACATTCATAATATTTTTAATTTTCATGAAAGTAAAGGTAAAATGTTTTATTTAATAAACCAAATCTAACTCTCCAATCAATTGATACAAAACAAAAAAAGAGCCACTTTTCAGCGACTCTTTCCCTTTAGTTGAACTCCCTATCACATTATCTAACAAATTTATTGATGATTTTAAGAAAGTTATTCAGTTTTCCGAATACACTATTGTAAAAGAATTTATGAGAACTAAAAACTTGGATATGGATTGAGCCAATAATTGAATGTTCTTATTGCTTTCTTATTTCAATTATAATGTAATCCCCAATACTATTAATTTTCTTAATTATTAGTTTGTATTTTACTTTATTTGACTCAAAATATATGACATTACCTACTCCGTATACTCCATCTTTATTTTTTCCATTAGCATCAATTGATAATTCAGCACCTGTTACAGATGATAGATATTTCACACCAATAACTATATTAAGTTTATCATTGATATATGAATCTTTTGAATTTATTTTTTGTGATATAAATTCAATTTCTTGCTCTTTAGGAACTATATTTGATGAATTTTCAACTTTTGTTGAATCAGTTATATTATTAGTAGTAGTAACAACAGTATACTCATTACTAATAAGAGAATCTAACTTATTTTTAAGAGTATATATTGATTTAGAGTCACCTGCTAAACATTCAAAATAAACATCATTTGTAGCTTTTAAGTTTTGTTTTTCCTTTTCTAAAATTTCGATTCTTTGTTCAAGATATGTCTGCTTTCTTTGATATTTGTTTTCAATTATTTCTATGCGATCTTTGTGCATAGGGATTAATATGGTAAATAATGCAGCAATTATCAATATTATAACCACTAAAGGATGATCACCAAAATAATTTATAATTTTAGATCCAACATTGGATTTAGTTTCTTCTTTCATAAACTATTTCAATCTATCAGTAATTAATAAACCTTCTTCTATTATATCTAATAATTCACTTGAAGTACCCGCTTTTTCAGTTCTGTTTTTCAGTTCTGATAAACTTTCTTTTTCCAAATCAGTTAATTTGTTTTTTAGATACTTATCAATAGCCTTAGTCATGTATTGTTTAACTGTTGCTAATTGTTTTAATGCATTTGGCAGATGTGATACAAAAGACTCTCCATTCTCTGCATCAATTAAATTTCTCATATTACTAAGGTGTGCTCCATTTTTTCTATTGTCCAAATCTTTGAATGCCCTGCAGATAAAGATTTCATAACTCATTCCATTTTTGTATGATTCAATTGGCATGTCTTTTTATTTTATATAATTGCTATTCTTTTAGTTCACAGCTACAAAGGTAAAAAATTATTCTTTACTAAAACAGGTTATGAGTATGAGTTATAAACAATATTTCAAAGTTTACAGGTATTATTTTCTTTGAATTTAGAAATCTTTTCTATATGTTTATTTTACATTAGAAAATCAATAATAACTTTTTGAAAATATAGACTATTTATGAATAAAACAAACTGTACTATGCTGTACTTAGAGATAAATAATAAGATTGTTAAACCCTTAAATTTATGGCTTATGTAAAAACGGTAAAAGCAACCATACAATTAGATAAACTAATACTATCCTGTAAATCCCAAGTTGATTATGGTTTCATTGATGCCATAATTTATGACTACAATGAGATTGAAAGAAGTTATATGACTTTTGATAAAACCACAATCATAAGAGATAAAAATTATAAAAGTGCTTATAAATACTGTTACAAAATCTCATACTTAAATTCTCCAATTGCTAAGTTAGAGTTTTGTTACAAAGGAGAATTGTCAGAATATATAAAGCTCACAGTATTAAACCATACTTTTTATGATGGTTCTCTTTATCTTATTCCAGAGGTTTTACAAGAACTGCACCTTGATGTTATAAATATTTCAGAATTACACATTGCTCTTGACAGCTATAAGAAAGATAGTACTAAATTGCTTTATTCCTGCATAAGAAATGAAAATTACAAATTGAAAGTAAATGGTGATTATGTCTATAATATGGATGAATTGATAAATGATATAGTCTATTTTCACAAAGGTAGTCGCAGGAAGCCTAATGACATAAAAACCATAAATGTAAAAAGTAAAAAAGAGGATAAAGAATTTACCACTTATGATAAAAAATTAGAAATTGAAACAAAAAGCAAAAAAGGTTACATTTTAGATTATCATAGGAAATTCAACCCTACTTACAAGAATATTTATAGAAATGAGGTAAAACTTTATTCTGATGCCATATATAGAAAGAATAAACAATTGGAAGATAAAGGA
>JAVBUL010000117.1:0-3269 GCA_031555415.1 Lachnospiraceae bacterium
TTGTAAATGCAGATAAAATAGCTATTTTGAAAAATGGATGTCTTGTAGAAGAAGGAACACACGAGATGTTATATAAAAAAGGAAGCAGATATTATGATATGTGGTTGAAACAACTACCGAAAACTTTGTGAAATATGAATTGACCAAGAACAAAAGCCAATCAGGCCGAAAATGGATAATGAATATCCTCTTTTACTTCAAAACATCCTACTAAATATGGATAACACGGATTATCAACTCTCAAGAAATACAAACCCGCACTATAATGATCAACATCAATAAAAATATGTAGCGTAGGAACTGTAAGTATATTTGAATTATGCATTATATTACCAAACCGGTCGCTAATATTTATTTCCACAGAATCAGAGCGTTCTAAAAACTCAATATCCAGCGTCTTGTTCTCTACTAAAAAAAGGTTCACAAACTGATCGGAAACTGGTTTCATGGTATTTCCATTGTTTTCGACCTCTAACTGGACTTTTAATTGTTTCTTCAGACTCTGTGACTTATCCCTTATAAAAAATATCATTACAATCATCTTTTCAAGGCTATTAATAAAGTATTTTTTCATGAAAATATTATTAAGCAATTAAATATATACTTTTTCACGGTAGAACTATGTTGAGCTAAGTACCAACGAAAACAAAAATAGTACAATACGGATCATCCAAAAAGATTTTTTTTGCATTTCTTACCGAAGTTCATGTCAATTTCTGACACTGTATCAGGTTAATTTACCTCCAAATGAGAAAATAATAACTTTACATTCAATTAAATAATTAATTTTGTGCGTAAATTGGACGGTTCTATTCAAATACTGCCAATGCAATTAAATTAACTAACACATTTTCTTATGAATAACCTTCATCAAGAACTTATAGAAACTATAAGGAGGCATACCCCTGCCGGAATGCATCCGGTAGATTTCTTGCTACAAATCATACCCATGAAAAAAGAGGCGGCATATCGTCGTTTACGAGGCGAAATCTTATTTTCTTTGGATGAATCTTACCAAATAGCTAAATATTTAGATATTTCATTGGATGATATATTCGGACTGCATAAAGAAAATATTTTCTCCATCAGCATGTTTCGCATGAAAAATGATGATCCGATTTCTACCTATTGCAGAACATTGGAGGGAAGTGTCAAGACTTTGAAATACATGAAAACCTGCCCCGAAGCGAAGATTCTGACCGCAGCCAATCGATTACCGTTATCTCTTTTATACAAGTACCCTACGATCAGTAAGTTGAGATTATATAAATGGATCTATCAACGTAGAGATTCTGCAGTCCCTCCAAAATTTTCAGAGGTTTACTTTCCTCCTGCAGTCAGGCAACTGGAAGAGACATATCATTTTGAGAGTCAACATATTTCAACTCAATACGTATGGATGAAAGAATTGTTCGCATCATATATATCTGACCTAGAATATTTTAAAGAAACCGGCCTGGTCACTAAAGATGAATATCAGCTTCTAAAAGAAGAAAGTTTTTCTTTATTAAACGAATTATATAGGGACACTTCAAATGGAGAAACCCAATACGGAGCTCCTTTCATAGTCTATGTTTCAAACACCTATTTCGATTCCGGTTATATTTATATAGAATCTCCTCAGGTAAAAGCCTGTTCACTTAATGTATTTGGTATTAATTTCTACACCTCATTAAATCCCGACATCTGTGATGATATGAAAAAATGGATCGAATCTTTAAGAAGATTCTCGACCTTGATTTCTAAGAGTGGCGAAGCCGAACGCATAAAATTTTTCAGACTTCAGGAAGCTATTATTAATACCCCAACTTGAACAGTTCATATGAAACAGAGCATGTAAACGTCACAAAGTGATGATAATTTATTTACATGCGGCGTTCCATACACCTTAATAAAAAATATAAAATTATCGTATGAAAAACTTTTCTAACGAGTTTATTAATCTGATTAAAACAAAAATGCCTTCGGAAAGCAATGCGGCAGAATTCATAAGAGGTATTATTCCGATGAGTAAAGAATCTGCATATCGCAGACTAAGGGGTGAAATTGAGTTTTCTCTTAATGAGGCCATTGCTGTTGCCGATAAACTGGATTTATCCATTGATAGCATTACAAAAAAAGCTGACAGCAAAAATATTTATGAATTGCAAATGTTCCACATTCGCAAAGATTTTTTATTTGAAGACTACTATACTTTACTTGAAAATCTGACCAATCTAAATAACTTACTCAGACAAAAAACAGAATATCAAATTACATCCGTCAACAACGAACTGCCGATACGTTATTTCCTAAAATACAATCTAATTTCCAAATTACGACAATTTAAATGGATATACCAACGAAACAATCATTCCAAACCGGTAAAGATGGCTGAATTTACCATACCCCAAAGAATAAATTACATTGAAAGAATGTTGTTGAAAGAACTGGAACAATCTCGAATCACTTTTATTTTAGATAAAAAGATTATAGAGACATTTATGAGAGATATCAAGTATTTCATACAACTTGAGCTGATTTCCCAAACAGAGGTCAAACAGTTAAAAGAAGAAATTCATTCCTTATTAAATGACATGGAATATGATTGTGTTTCCGGAATAAATAATCCCATCCCATGTAGTTTTTATGTTAGTAATATGTATATCAACTCTTACTATATCCTTTGGAAAAATAATGACAGGCAACATGTTACCATCCGGCCGTTCGGTGTTAACTTTTTCTCCATTAAGTCCCCTGAAATTATTGCCGAATTTGAGAACTGGACTTCCATGCTCATTAAAGCCTCGACATCAATTTCATTCAGCGCCGAAAAACAACGAATCGACTTCTTTCAACAACAGCGACAAATAATAGATTCAATTTAACATCGAATTTCTAAAACAGTATCTTGCTGAGATTTACTGAAATTTATTCTTTAATCTCGATTAAATCATCTTCATTTATTACAATAGTTATGAATATTTGGATTGCAACATAGAGGCAGAACCTCGCTTTTAACCCGGGATTTATTCTATAGACTAGTTTCGGGAAGACCAAAACACAAACTGGCTGATTATCTATTTGGACATAATTTTTCTGTTAGCTTTGATGTGGGAAATGCGTAATAAAACCCAGCATAATCATCAAACATGGTTAAATAATTATTGATAAAAAGATAATAGAAGATTGTGTTTCTTTGATTTTCAGGAATGTTATTGTTTAATATGTATCGACGATTAGTATCTTGCTTAAAATATAAGAGAAAAAAATCTGAAATTTTTCTTGTT
>JAVBUL010000172.1:0-8907 GCA_031555415.1 Lachnospiraceae bacterium
TGATGACCATGTAGAATTTAAAGAACCAATTTCTAAGTGCATACCTATCAGCGATTTTTTGGAGTCAATTTGGATTCCATTTGTAACTATGATTATTCCTAATATTTTAAATAGTTATTATCATGAGTTTGATTCGTTAGAAGCTAGGCGTTCTGAACTTAAAATATCTCAATATGAAGAACAGAAGCTTAAACTAATTCAACAACAAAATGATACTCTTAATGAAATAAATAATAATATGCAAAATATGTTAAAACGCTTTGAAAGTTTTCAAAGTGAAAAATTGTAAAAAAATCTTGACATAATGAATATTTGGTTTTATAATGATAACTGTTCATATGCTATGCCCTTGGTAGAGATTTATTCTCTTCGGGGGCATATTTTTAGTTAATAAAAGTTCGGCTTTAGCCGAATTTTTTTATTTAGTAGGAAACATAAGTTTTAGGGCTAAATAAATCAATAAAAATGATTAATATTCTTCCTTTTCTTTTTTGAATTTAAATGATATTATATAGTCATGTTAATAATATTCAAAAAAATTGATATATTTTAAGAAAGGAGAATGGCTATGAAAAATTATAAAAAGTATGTAAGACAATATTTCATGCCTCCAGTAGTTACAAATGACTGGGTAAAAAAAGATTATATTGATAAGCCACCTATATGGTGCAGCGTTGATTTGAGAGATGGTAACCAAGCACTCATTGAGCCAATGAGCCTTGAGGAAAAAATAGATTTTTTTAAGTTACTTGTAGAAATAGGGTTTAAAGAGATTGAGGTTGGATTTCCGGCAGCATCCGAAACGGAATTTGAATTTATGAGAGCTCTTATTGATAGAAAGATGATTCCAAGTGATGTTACAGTTCAAGTGTTGACACAAGCAAGAGAGCATATTATAAGGAAAACTTTCGAAGCTATAAAGGGAGCACCACATGCAGTTATTCACTTATATAATTCAACTTCATTAGCTCAAAGGGAACAGGTATTTAGAAAAAGTAAAGAAGAAGTTAAGAAAATCGCGGTAGAAGGTGCGAAATTACTTAAGAAGTTAGCACAAGAGACAGAAGGTGATTTTACATTTCAGTATAGTCCGGAAAGTTTTCCGGGTACAGAAATAGATTATGCATTGGAAGTGAGTAATGCGGTTCTTGATGTTTGGAAACCGGATAAGAAAAAGAAGGCAATTATCAATTTACCTACAACTGTAGAAAACTCCATGCCACATGTTTTTGCAAGTCAAGTAGAATACATGCATAAGAATCTTAAATATAGGGACAGTGTTATATTATGTATACACGCGCATAATGATAGGGGTTGTGGTGTATCAGATGCTGAATTTGGAATACTTGCAGGGGCAGATAGGGTGGAAGGAACATTATTCGGAAATGGAGAACGTACAGGAAATGTAGACATAATCACGGTTGCCATGAATATGTATTCACATGGCGTTGACCCTGGTTTAGATTTCAGCAATATGCCTATGATTTGCAAAAAATATGAAGAGTACACAAAGATGAAGGTATCACCTAGACAGCCATATGCAGGTGACTTGGTATTTACAGCATTTTCAGGTTCGCATCAGGATGCCATTGCTAAAGGAATGAAATATCGCGAAGATAATAATTGTGAATACTGGACAGTTCCATATTTGCCAATAGACCCATTAGATGTGGGCAGAGCATATGAAACAGATGTAATTCGTATAAATAGCCAATCCGGCAAAGGTGGGGTAAGTTATGTATTAAAAGAAAAATATGGCTTATCAATTCCTGAAAGTATGAAAGAAGACGTAGGTTATACTGTTAAGAGTGTATCAGACAGAGAACACAAGGAATTAACACCTTCAGATATTTACAATATCTTCGAAGACAAATATATAAACAGTACTGATATATTCCAGATTATCGATTGTCACTTTAAACAGGTAGGTGGAATAGCAGCCGAAGTTGCAATACATCACAATGGACAGATACGACGTGTAAAAGCTAATGGAAATGGAAGGCTTGATGCAGTAAGTAATGTGATAAAGCAATACTTTGGCATTGAATATGAAGTAATTGTTTATGAGGAGCATTCATTATCAACAGGTTCATCTGCAAAAGCAGTATCCTATGTGGGAATTGAGTGTGATGGAGTGAGAAAATTTGGTGTTGGTGTTGATGAGGATATTATTAAATCATCGATAGATGCACTTGTTGCAGCAGCAAATCAATTAGATATTTTAAAAAATAAGCAAAAGGGACTTGATGAACGCCTTAATGAAATGTTAAACTATATTCAGGATAACTATACTACAGTAACACTTGATACACTTGCAGATAATATGCACTTGTCAAAACAATATGTTTCAAAATATATAAAAGAAAAGTCAGGAGAAAATTTTGGAGAAATAGTCAAGTCTATTCGTATGAAAAAGGCATGTGCACTTCTTAAAAATACAAGTGTGACAGTTGAAAACATTGCAAGAACAGTTGGATACGAAAATGTGGAACATTTCAACAGATTATTTAAGAAAAAGTATAATATGACACCTGTACAGTATAGAAATAAACCAATCAAATAAGAAAGAAGGCATAAACAAATGTATTCATTTGAGAGCAAAGTAAGATATAGTGAAATTAACAAGACAGGAAAACTAGACATAATATCTATTATTAATTATTTCCAGGATTGTAGTACCTTCCAGTCGGAAGTGCTAAAACTAGGTGTAGAACATCTAAAGGGCTTAAATAAAGCATGGGTATTAAATTTATGGCAAATAGAAATAGACAGATACCCAGAATTAGCTGAAGATATAAGCATAGGTACTTGGTCATATGGAAGTAAAGGTATTTACGGTTATAGAAATTTCATTATAAGCGATGCAAATGAGCACAGATGCGTAAATGCAGACTCTTTATGGGTGTTGATAGATACTGAGACGGGAAAACCAATCAGAGTTATGCCGGAGGACATTGAAAGCTATCCAAAGGAATCAGCAATACCTATGAAAGATTACGGAAGAAAAGTAAATTTTGAGGGTGAAGGCACTAAAGAAAAAGATTTTTGTGTTAGAAAGTATCATATAGACACAAATGGGCATGTAAATAATGGATGGTATGTAAGGTTTGCATTAGAATATTTAGATGATGAATTTTGCATTGAAACAGTAAGAGCAGAGTATAAAAAGTCGGCAGTATATGAAGATACGATATATCCGGTGGTGTATAGATATACTGCTGACGATAATAGAGAATCAGTAGGTGTTTCATTAGAGGATAAAGAGGGCAATACATATGTGAAGGTTGAATTTAGAGGATCAGATGGGAAGAAACATGAAAAATAAAACGGTATTAGTAACAGGCGCTTCAAGAGGCATAGGAAAATCATGTGCCATAGAATTTGCAAGAAGGGGCTATGATTTAGCAATTACTTCTTATAAGAATAAAGAACTATTATGTGAGGTAGAAAAACAAATTTTAGAGATGGGAGTAAAGTGTAAAGCTCTTATTGGTGTTGACATAGGAGATTATAAAGCTTGTGAGGAAAAGATATATAATACACTATTAAAAGAAGAAATTCATATAGATATATTAGTAAATAACGCAGGAATATCATATGTTGGGCTATTGCAAGACATGACTCCTAATGAGTGGCATCATATAGTAAATACCAATCTGACATCAGTTTTTAATACTTGTAAATTATTTATTCCAGGCATGATTGCACAAAAAGATGGAAGAATAATAAACATTTCATCAGTCTGGGGAAATATAGGTGCTTCGTGTGAAGTGGCTTATTCAGCGACAAAAGGTGGAATAAATAGTTTTACTAAAGCATTGGCAAAAGAACTTGCTCCAAGCTGCATACAAGTAAATGCAGCTGCATTTGGAATCATTGACACAGAAATGAATAACTTTTTATCAGAAGACGATAAAAATGAGTTGTGTGACGAAATACCAATGGGGAGATTAGGAAAGGTGGAAGAAGCGGCAAAACTTATATGTGACTTAGCCGAAAGCTCTCAATATCTTAATGGACAGGTAATAACTATGGATGGAGCATGGATATAGAAGCATTTGCTTACATGTCAATAGTAAGTGTGCAATTTGTAACATTTTGTACACACTAACAAAACATATGTTTGTACTTGACGAGTAAATCCGTGGCAGAAAGACAGAAAAACTGTGGATAATGTGGATAACTCGGTGGAATAGTCGTTTTTGTTGTAAATACGGAGAACTGATTGTGGATAACTCACCTTTAAATATTTCGAAAATTTAACAACAGAAAAACAAAAAAACAGTTTATATTTTTTTACTTAAAATATATTGTGCATTATATACAAAAAACGTGAGTTATTAAAAATGGAATAAGTGATTTTATATAGAAAACTACTTATCGGCGTTTTTCCTTATAAAACGAGAGTTTTTGCATAAAGGAAATTTTTTTGAAAAAAAGTGAGATTTATTATTGCATTTTTAAAAATTTGTGGTATAATATAAATATCTTAAAGAAAGCCAAATGAACGTGGAGGGTGATAATAGAATATTGGAGCTATAAAATTGCTAAACTAAATAATATAGCTGTGTATAATGGACTTTCTTTGGAAAGTAAAACATAAAAGGAGTGGACATCATGAAGTACATTATAACAGGAAGAAAGATGGAAGTAACTGAAGGATTAAAGACTGCAGTATACGATAAATTAGGAAAGCTAGAAAAATACTTCAATCCAGACACAGAGGTGATGGTAACACTTAGTGTAGAAAAGGATAGACAAAAGATTGAAGTAACTATACCTGTTAAAGGAAATATTATCAGAGCAGAACAGGTAAGTAGTGACATGTATGCATCTATAGATTTGGTACAAGAAGTTATAGAAAGACAACTTAAGAAATATAAAAATAAGTTAGTCGATAAAAAGCATGCAGCTGAAAGCTTTACATCAGAATTTATGGATAAGACTTACGATGAAGACGATTCAATTAAAATCGTAAGAGCTAAAAGATTCGCAATGAAGCCTATGGACGCAGAAGAGGCTTGCATACAAATGGAACTTTTAGGACATGATTTCTTTGTTTTCCGAAATGCAGATACTGACGAAGTGAATGTTGTTTATAAAAGAAAGGGCAACACATTTGGTTTGATAGAACCAGAATTTTAATCCTAGGTTATTAGAAATAGAGAAGGGCCTAACTTGCTGACGAGAAAAGCAAGTGGGCTCTTCTACTTTTTTAGTTAATAGGAAACTGCGCGAGCCAAGTGGTGGCAGTTGATCAAGAATTGCTTGCAATTCTTGCAAGTCTCGCTGCCGAGCGAGACTTTTTTATACATATATTCAACATTAAAATAAAATTTTAAGTTGAATATATGTATAATCGGTGTTAAAATATACTCTATATATACTGCCCAAGGTCTATACTATATGTGGTAGGTATAAATATCCTAGTTTTGGATAAATATGGAAAGAGGTTTATAATTGGATTAATTAGTAAAATAGTAGGAACTCATAGTGAAAGAGAAGTTAAAAGAGTAATGAATATCGTAAGGAAAATTGAAGGCCTTAGAGATTCAATGGTGTCATTGTCCGACGAGCAGCTAAAAGATAAAACAGCAGAATTTAAAAGTAGACTTGAAAATGGGGAAACACTTGATGATATTTTAGTTGAAGCTTATGCAGTTGTTAGAGAAGCAACCAGAAGGGTGCTTAATCAAGAACATTATGAGGTTCAGCTTATTGGTGGTGTTATACTTCATCAAGGAAGAATAGCAGAAATGCGTACAGGTGAAGGAAAGACACAGACATGTCTTTTACCGGCTTATTTGAACGCACTTGAAGGAAAAGGTGTTCATGTAGTTACAGTAAATGATTATCTTGCGCAGCGTGATGCTGAGTGGATGGGACAAATACATAGATTTTTAGGATTAAGCGTTGGTTGTATCCTTAACAGCATGGATAGTAAAGAGCGTAAAGAAGCATATAATTGCGATATTACATATATTACAAACAATGAATTAGGATTTGATTATCTTAGAGATAATATGGTTATTTACAAAGAACAGTTAGTTCAAAGAGGACTATATTATGCAATTGTCGATGAAGTTGACTCTGTATTAATCGATGAGGCAAGAACACCTCTTATTATTTCTGGTCAGAGTGGAAAGTCAACTAAGTTATATGAAGCATGTGATATAGTAGCAAGACAGTTAAAGCGTGGTTCAGAAAAAGAACTTTCAAAAATGGATATCATTATGAAAGAGGAACGCAGAGAAGAAGGCGACTTCGTTGTAAATGAAAAAGATAAGATAGTAAACCTTACAGCAGAAGGTGTTATGAAGGTTGAACGATTCTTTAGTATAGAAAACCTCGCAGATCCTGAAAATATAGAGATTCAACATAATATTATTCTTGCTCTTAGAGCTCATAATCTTATGTTTAGAGACCAAGATTATGTAGTAAAAGACGATCAAGTACTTATTGTTGATGAGTTTACAGGACGTATAATGCCAGGTAGACGTTTTTCAGACGGCTTACATCAGGCTATAGAAGCAAAAGAGCATGTAAAGATAAAAAGAGAAAGTAAAACACTAGCTACTATTACATTCCAGAACTTCTTTAATAAATACGAAAAGAAATCAGGTATGACAGGTACAGCTCTTACAGAAGAACAAGAATTTAGAAATATATATGGAATGGATGTTGTAAGTATACCTACAAATAAGCCAATCGCAAGAATTGATTTTGATGATGCTGTTTATAAATCTAAAAAAGGAAAGTTAAACGCAGTAGTAGAAGAAATCATTGAAAGTAAACAAAAAGGTCAACCAGTTTTAGTTGGTACTATTACTATTGAAGCATCAGAAGAGTTAAGTAGCTTGCTTTCAAAAAACGGTGTAGAACATAGAGTGTTAAATGCTAAATTCCATGAGCAGGAAGCAGAGATAGTATCAGAAGCAGGTATTAAAGGAAGAGTAACGATTGCTACAAATATGGCAGGACGTGGTACAGATATTAAACTTGATGATGAAGCGAAAGCAGCAGGCGGTTTGAAAATCATAGGTACAGAACGTCATGATTCAAGACGTATCGATAATCAGTTACGTGGACGTTCAGGACGTCAGGGAGATCCTGGTGAATCAAGATTCTTCATATCATTAGAAGATGATATTATGAGATTATTTGGTTCAGAAAGAATGATATCAGTTTTCAATGCTACAGGTGTAGGAGAAAGCGACAGAATAGAGCATAAGATGCTTTCTAACGCTATTGAAAAGGCTCAAAAGAAAATAGAGAGTAATAACTTTGGAATAAGAAAGAACTTGTTAGAATACGATCAGGTTATGAATGACCAAAGGGAAATTATTTATAAAGAAAGACGCAGAGTTCTTGATGGAGAGAACATGAGGGATGTTATCTATAACATGATTGTAGATACCGTGGAAAAATCTGTTGATTTATGTATATCAGATGAACAACCATCAAGCGAGTGGGATATTAAAGAATTAAATGAAATTTTGCTTCCTGTTATACCACTTAAACCAATCGAACTTTCACAAGAGCAACTTGAAAAGGGAATGAAGAAAGCAGAACTCATTCATATGCTTAAGGAAGAATCAGTTAAGTTATATGAAGCAAAAGAAGCTGAATTCCCAGAAGCAGAGCAAATAAGAGAATTAGAAAGAGTTGTTCTTTTAAAGACTATTGATAGAAAATGGATGGATCATATCGATGATATGGATCAGTTACGTCAAGGTGTTGGATTACAGGCGTACGGACAGAAAGATCCACTTGTAGAATATAGAATAAGTGGTTTTGATATGTTTGACGAGATGACAGCAGCTATAACAGAAGAAACTGTTAAAGTATTATTCCATGTAAGAGTAGAGCAAAAGGTTGAAAGAGAACAAGTTGCAAAGGTTACAGGAACAAATAAGGATGATTCAGGGGTTCGTGCACCTAAGAAGCGCGAAGACAAGAAGGTTTATCCAAATGACCCATGTCCATGTGGTTCAGGTAAAAAGTATAAACAATGCTGTATGAGAAAAGTTCAGTAAGCATATTTAAAAATCAAAATTAAAAGGAAGTGATTTTTTGGTAGAATTAGATCAGTTTAAATATAATTTAAATACATTTAAACAACCATTAAGCGAATTGAGGGATTCACTTTGACTTGGCGAATAAAGAAGCTAAGATAAAGGAAATGCAGACTCAGATGGAATCAAATGATTTTTGGGATGATCCGGAAAAAGCACAGCAATTTATGAAAAATCTTAAAAATCTGCAATCCACAGTTGAAGAGTATGTTAGAATTCAAACTCTATTTGAGGATGTTGAAACGCTTATTGAAATGGGATATGAAGAAGAAGACGAAAGCATTATAGCTGAAGTAGAAGAGTCTTTTGATATCTTCAAGGAGGATTTTGAAAAGCTCAGAGTTACAACATTATTATCGGGGGAATATGATAAAGATAATGCAATTTTAACATTACATGCAGGAGCAGGTGGAACAGAATCCTGTGACTGGGCGAGTATGTTATATAGAATGTATGTAAGATGGGCAGAAAAAAAAGGATTTGGGGTAGAACTCATAGACTTTCTAGACGGAGAAGAAGCAGGTTATAAAACAGTAACGATTCAAGTAAGTGGCGAAAATGCTTATGGCTATTTAAAAAGCGAAAAAGGTGTTCACAGACTTGTCAGAATTTCTCCCTTTAATGCAGCAGGTAAAAGACAGACATCATTTGTATCATGTGATGTTATGCCGGATATAGATGAAGATGTTGATATTGATATAAACGAAGATGATTTAAAAATTGACACATATCGTTCAAGTGGAGCAGGTGGACAGCATGTAAATAAAACATCTTCAGCAATTAGAATTACTCATATACCTACGAACATTGTTGTTCAATGTCAAAATTAACG
>JAVBUL010000160.1:0-43691 GCA_031555415.1 Lachnospiraceae bacterium
ATTACAAAATATAAATACAATATCAAGTAATATTGTCAAAGCAACAAGTGGTGCTAAATACATAATAACTTTCTGCCATTTTTTCATTTCTCCCTGAACTATCGTTCTAAGAGATGGTAACCCCAGTGAATCCCTAGTAAACTCAATTTTTACATTTCCTTTAGAATAAATCTTCATAAAAACAAAATGAAGCAATTCGTGTACCGGCAAAGTAAAACCAACAGCAATAATTGCATTCAGCATTCTTTGCCAAATATGACAATCAAAATTCACCTTAGTTTTAAATAAAACAATTTGCACTGCACTCGCAAATATTATCCAAATTATCAATGCAAACGGATTTTTTTTAACTTTATTTAACATAAACTATCCTTCCTCATTCGCTGCATACAAAAACCACATCTAACTTGAATCTATTATAGCATACACCTTTTCCGTTTAAAAGAAAATTCACATGCATTTTAACACTCACAACTATTTAAGTCTAGCATTTCTATGAATAGCTTGATAAAATCAAAAGTAGCAATTAAATTTTTTTTAATTCCACCAATGAAATGATATTTTTGTACACTTTATTGTTGAATTACACCAAAAAAGCGAAGCAAAGCTTCACTTTTTCGGTCTTAATATTTTTATAGATTTTGTACCAGTTACAGTTTCTCAAAAACCAATGTTGCTTGTATACGGTCGCCACCGCCAAAGCCCTTGCTTCCACCATTGCTTGTGCTAATAGTATGTAATCAATATCCTCTTTGTACTTGGTTATTAATTACTTGCTCAAGTTCATTAAGATTGCCAGAGCCTGTTCCAAAGAATTTTTCTTTTAAAGTTACTTGTAACACAACGTATGGCAAATCAGCCCCAGATGCAGTTGAAAAAGAAGACTCTTTTTCTAAATTGTCCCAAAATCCCATAATTTCACCCTCCTATATTGGATTTATTTTGTTTTAGTATAACATTTAAGGTATTAATTGTAAAGACGGAACAAACTCATCTTATCTCCTTTATAACATCCACATAAACCAAAAGCACCTCAAATGCTAAATATAATCATCTAACATTGAGGTGCCGTGTACTTCTTTACTTCACAAAATTCACATTTTGTTAGAACAATTTAGTTTTGTCCGTAGTAAGCATTAGCTCCATGTTTTCTATAATAATGCTTATCTTGTAATTCCTGTGGAGCTGGTGTAATATCTTTATTGATTGTTTCAGCTCTGTAAGCCATCTTTGCCACTTCTTCAAGTACCACTGAATTGTGTACTGCTTCATGAGCATCCTTACCCCAAGCAAATGGTCCATGGTTCTTGCAAAGAACTGCTGGCACAGCCATAGGGTCTTTTTCCATTCTGTTAAATTCACTTACAATGAGTAGACCTGTATTAGTCTCATAATCACCATCTATTTCTTCCTTTGTAAGACATCTTACACAAGGAATTTCACCATACATATAATCAGCATGAGTAGTTCCATAACAAGGAATTCCTCTACCAGCTTGTGCCCAGCTTGTTGCATATGATGAATGTGTATGAACCACTCCACCAACCTCTGGGAATGCCTTGTATATTTCAAGGTGTGTTGCTGTATCAGAAGAAGGCTTATACTTACCTTCTACCTTATTACCTTCTAAATCCATTACTACCATATCGTCAGGAGTAAGCTTATCATATTCTACTCCTGATGGCTTAATTACAAAAAGTCCTTTTTCTCTATCTATACCACTTACATTTCCCCATGTAAATGTAACAAGACCATACTTAGGAAGATCCATATTAGCCTCATAAACGGCTTTCTTTAATTCTTCTAACATACCTATTTTTCCTATCCTTCTTTGAATTATTTAAGATTTTCTACTGCTGCTCTTTCAATCGGAAGACCTGCTTTATATCTTTCGATAAACTTATCAAATCCAGCAACATCCTTAGCATCAGGTTCCATTGTTTCACCCTTTTGTCCGGCAAATATCTTGTTGTTAAGGAAATCGTCTAAAGTTTCGCCTTCGCTCTTATTAACCATATAAGAAGCAAGTAATGCAATACCCCAAGCTCCGCCTTCGCCAGCTGTTTCCATAACCGTTACAGGTGTATTCATTGCTGCTGCTAAGATTCCTTGACCTACGCCCTTTGTCTTAAACAATCCACCATGACCTGTGATTTTATCAATCTTAACCCCTTCTGACTTCAGAAGAATATCTAAACCTACTTTTAATGCTCCAAGTGATGTAAATAAGTTTACACGCATAAAGTTAGCTAAGTTAAACTTGCTTTCTGCTGAACGAACAAACATTGGACGTCCTTCTTCAAAACCAGTAATATGCTCACCTGAGAAGTAATTGTATGCTAATAATCCGCCACAATCATCATCGCCTTCAAGTGCCTTTGTATAAAGTGTCTTAAAGAGCTTATTCATATCTACTTCCATACCAAATGCTTCAGCAAATTCCTTAAAGATATTTACCCATGCGTTAAGATCAGAAGTACAGTTATTACAATGAACCATACCTACTAAATTTCCGGTTGGTGTTGTAACTAAATCAAGCTCATCATAAGCCTTTGATAAGTCTTTTTCAAGAACTACCATAGCAAATACTGATGTACCTGCTGATACGTTACCTGTACGAACAGCAATACTATTTGTACAAACCATACCTGTACCTGCATCACCTTCTGGAGGACAAAGGCTAATTCCAGCCTTAAGTTTTCCTGTAGGGTCAAGTAATTTAGCACCTTCCTCAGTTAATGTTCCTGCGTTTTCACCGGCAACTAATGACTTTGGAAGAATATTTTCTAATTTCCATGATAAATTCTTATCAGCAACTAAATCGTTGAACTGCTTAATCATGTTTGCATTATAAGTCTTTGTATTAATGTCAATTGGGAACATACCTGATGCTTCACCAACACCGATAACCTTCTCACCAGTAAGTTTCCAGTGAATGTAACCTTCTAATGTTGTAAAGAAGTCAATATCACCAATATGTGCTTCATTGTTTAAAATAGCTTGATAAAGATGTGCAATACTCCATCTTTGAGGAATATGATAATTAAAAAGCTTTGTTAATTCTTCTGAAGCCTTCTCTGTAATAGAGTTTCTCCATGTTCGGAATGGAACTAAAAGTTCTCCTGCCTTGTTAAATGGCATATAACCATGCATCATAGCACTAAAACCAATTGCTCCTGTTGTTTCAAGTGCTACTCCGTATTTGTCCATAACGTCTTTTGACATATTTGCATAAGCATCTTGAACACCTGTCCAAATATCATCTAATGTGTATGTCCAAATTCCGTCTACATATCTATTTTCCCAGCCATGGTCACCAGAAGCGATAGGCATATTGTCTGGTCCAACAAGAACCGCTTTGATTCTTGTTGAGCCAAATTCAATACCTAATACTGTTTTTCCGGCAACGATAGCGTCTTTAATTTCTACGCTCATTTGCTAAAATCCTTTCTGATTCTTATTTAAAAAATACTGAATTCCATCTTAATTCATTCTTGAATGCATTAAGATTTGTATTCTCATCAATAACAACGCTTTCAATTCCCATAGCATCTGCCCAGTCAACCATTTGTTCAACTGATAAGTCATATGAGAATGCTGTATGGTGAGCTCCACCTGCTAAGATCCATGCTTCACATCCTGTAGAGAAGTCTGGTCTTGGTGTCCAGAATGCTGTACCTACTGGTAACTTAGGCATTGGCTTTTCAACCTTCTTACAATCAACAGCGTTGATGATAAGTCTGAATCTATTTCCTAAATCAATAAGTGATGTAGCAACACCTGGGCCTTCTTTTGATGTAAATACAAGACGACCTGGATCTGGACGGCTACCCATTGATAATGGACATGCTCTCATGAATACATCTCCATCAGCACAGCTTGGGCATACTTCTAACATATGAGCCTGAAGAATTCCTTCTTTTCCAGCTACTAAGTTGTATGTATAATCTTCCATTAATGAAGATCCCTTTGCATCTTTTTGATTTGCTGTCATAAGCTTCATTAAACGAACCATAGCTGCAACTTTCCAGTCACCTTCTGCTCCGAATCCGTAACCCTTATCCATCAATCTCTGGATTGAAAGACCTGGTAATTGCTTTAATCCACCAAGCATACCAAAGTGTGTAACTACTGCTTGATAATCTCTTTCTGTTAAGAATTTTTCAATTCCGATTTCTTGTTGAGCTTGTACAGCCATAATCTTTCTGAATTCTGCTGCATCTCTTCCATCATCAATAACCTTATATTTGCTGTAGTATTCTTCTACTAATGTATCAACATCTGCTTGAGCTACTGCATCTACATATTCAACTACGTCATTTACATTGTAATGATCAATTTCCCAACCAAATTTGATTTGAGCTTCTACCTTGTCACCTTCTGTAACTGCAACGTTGTTCATGTTGTCACCGAAACGGCAAACACGGATATGGCTTGATTCAATAACACCGATAGCTGTAGTCATCCAGCTAGCAAGTCTTTCTTGAACTGTAGCGTTTGACCAATGTCCAACAATGATTTTTCTTTCGATACCCATACGGCTAACAATATGACCATATTCTCTATCACCATGAGCTGACTGATTTTCGTTCATGAAATCCATATCGATTGTATCATAAGGAATTTCTTCATTGAACTGTGTATGTAAGTGACAAAGAGGTTTCTTAAATTCTTTTAATCCAAGAATCCACATTTTAGCTGGTGAGAATGTATGCATCCAAGTGATAACACCTGCACATTCATTATCATTGTTAGCATCGTTTAATGTCTGTCTGATTGATGCTTGGCTAAGTAATGTTGGCTTTAATACGATTTCATAAGGCATAACACCTGATGCATTTAAAGCTTCAACGATTTTTGCTGAATGCTCTGCTACCTTTCTTAGGCATTCATCACCATAAAGGTCTTGTGATCCTGTACAGAACCAAAATTTGTAATTTCTTGTGTTTAACATTTAGTTAAATCCTCCTTATAATAAAATATTTTTTAACATAAAAGGCCTATGCCATTTTATTTTTATCTATGAAAGGCTTTGCCTTATCATTATATATCTGAAAGGCTTTCGCCTTGTCATTCACTAATTCTAATTTCTTTTTTTACACGAGCCGCCAATAATCAATTCCGGCTGTATAACTCTTGCAACCTTACTATCTTCATCTGAAATTCCATTTATCTTCTCTAGCAAAAGCTCCGCTGCCATCGCCCCCATCTTTTCCTTAGGATGTGATATAGTAGTCAGCTCTACCGGACCGTTTGCCGCGATAAATGAATTGTCATAGCCTGTAATTGACACATCTTCTGGAACTCTTATCTGTCTTGTACTTAATAAATCAATTACCTCTAGTGCTATTTGATCATTATAACACACAACCGCGTCGAAATTAATACCTCTATCTAACATGCTTTCAATTGCTCTCGCCGGCTTTTTATCCCTATCTTCTGTATGAAACCATACAACTAAATCAGGGTCATAGTCTATTCCACTATTTTGCAATGCCTTAACATATCCTTTATGCCTTGCATTTCCCTGCGAATCGTCCACTTTAAATATACCCGCGATTTTCTTATGTCCTAATTTCACCAAATACTCTGTAAGTGCAAAACCTCCTGCAACATCATCCATAGTAATGCTTGGCTTATCCTTTAACTGCATATATGTACCTTGAATAAACACATAAGGAATTTCCATTTGGTCTAATATCTTATATTGATTAATATTCTTACCAAATATCTCACTCTTGCTTGGTTCTATTATAAGACCATCAATATCTTTGGTCAGTATATCTTCCAAACATCTCACTTCATTTCTCTGGCTGTTTCCGGTGTTTTTAAGTATAATACTATATCCATTTTCAGCCATTACATTATCAATTCCCTGAATGAGTCTTGGAAAAATATAATCAGAAATATAAGTTGTAATAACTGCTATATTTTTTGACCCGTAACTACGAACACTTCGCATCTGACAGTATGTTCCTCTGCCGTGCTCTGCCACGATATATCCGTCATTTGCAAGCAATGACAGTGCTTTTCTAACTGTATGCCTACTAATCGCATATTCCTCTGACAACTGATTTTCAGAAGGTAGTTTATCTCCAGGTGCGATCTTCCCTGAAACAATGTCTTTCTTTAGTTGTTCCATTAATGCAAAATACTTAGGTACATTCATCAGCATATATCCTTTTATCTAGTTTACGGTTTTGCCTATAGTATACAACTTGTATGCACCTATATACAAGTTGTTTTTTTATATTTTTTACACCTTATAAAACAAATAACATATCTTCACTTGTATGTTTATAGCAACTTGTTCATACAAGTTGCTATAAATTCCATTTTCTAAAAAAAATGATACAGATAGTAAAAAATTAATATATTTATTTTTTAACATTTCTGCTACGATTTAGTTACATAATACAAAACAAGAAAGGCGGGGTTAAAAAATGAGAAAGGTAAAGCAATCAATTTCCTTATTATTGGTCTTTATCATGATAACTTGCATGTTTGCCTGCTCATCTAAAGATGACGAGAGCAAAGAAGTATCCAATGATACCGGAAGTGTCGTAGATGCTCCCGAAAATATAACTGTTAACTTACATTATCTAAGAGATGATGGAAACTATGAGGGATGGAATGTGTGGTTTTGGACAGTCGGAGACGGAACTTCATGTACTTTTGGAAATGATGCCGATGATGACGGTGTAACTACTACCTATGTTGCCCCTTCAGGCACAACAAGCATCGGTTTCATAATAAGACTAAATGAATGGGAAGCTAAGGATGTTGAACAAGATTTATTTATTGATACATCATCAATTATTGGAGGTACTGTTGACGTGTACGTTAAATCAGGATTATCAAATTTTAAAATTGTTCTTGGCAGCGATGTTGTAACCGGAATAAGTGTCCTACAAGCTAGCGTTACTTCTGATCTAAAGCAAATAAGCTTTAAACTTTCAGAAGAAATCGATGAGGATGATTACAGTAAATTATCACTTGTTGATAAAAGTGGTAATGACGTTGAATTTTCAGACCTTGATGTAGATGGAGTATCCGGTACATTTACTTTAAAGGAAAAATCAACTGGTTTTGAAACCTACTATATCTTAATTGATAAAAAATACAAGTTTAATGTAACCATGCCGGATGTGTACTCAACAAATGACTTTGAAACTGATTACACATATGAAGGTTCCGATTTAGGTGCTACATGGTCGGCTGACTCTACTAGTTTTAGAGTTTGGGCACCAACTGCCACTAATGTAAAACTTAATATTTATGAAAGTGGTGACTCATCTAAATCAGATTTAGTTAAATCTATAGATATGAAGTCTGACAAGAACGGAACTTGGATTGCAAGTGAAAGTGGTGATTTGAACAGAAAATATTATACATTCAGTGCCACTGTAAATGATGTTACATCAGAAGCTTGTGACCCATATGCAAAAGCTGTCGGAGTAAATGGCAATCGAGCTATGGTAGTAGACTTAGCTTCAACAAACCCAGCGGGATGGGATAATGATTCTAATCCAAACAGTGACTTAGCAATAACAGATTCTATTATATATGAACTTCAAGTAAGAGACTTTTCATCAGACTCAAGTTCAGGAATGTCAAACACAGGAAAATATCTTGCACTTACAGAAAAAGGTACAAAAAACGCTTCTGGTAAATCAACCGGTCTTGACTATATGTTAGACCTTGGAATTACTCACTTACAGCTAAACCCTGTATATGATTTTGCCACTGTAGACGAAACTAAACTTGATACTCCTCAATATAACTGGGGATACGACCCAAAGAACTATAACGTTCCAGAAGGTTCATTTTCATCAGATCCATACAATGGTGATGTTCGTATAAAAGAATTTAAACAAATGGTAAAAACATTACATGACAATGATATTAGTGTTGTTATGGACGTTGTATACAACCATACATATAATACAGACTATTGTTTTAACAAAATTGTACCTGGTTATTTTTACCGTGAAGGCTCAAATGGCTCAGGTTGTGGTAACGATGTAGCCTCAGAGCGTGCAATGGTTTCAAAATTCATTGTTGATTCTGTTGTTTACTGGGCTGAAGAATATCATATTGACGGTTTTAGATTTGACTTAGTTGGACTCATTGACGTTGAAACAATGAACAATATAAGAACCGAAATAGACAAAATCGATCCATCAATTATTCTCTATGGAGAAGGTTGGAACTTAACTACTTCTACTGTTAAAGCTGATACTGACTTAGCTGTACAAACAAATGCCTCTAAAATGCCTGGCATTGCACTATTTAACGATTATATTCGTGATAGTGTCAAAGGAAGTGTATTTGATGCAGAAGATTTTGGCTATGTAAATGGTGCTACAACACTTAAAGAAGCTGTAATGAATGGGGCAAAAGGAAAAACAACTTGGACATCTGACCCTAAACAGCTTATCAACTATACATCATGCCATGATAACCTTACTTTATGGGATAAGATTAATTCTTCTAACAGCTTTGATACTTTAGAAGATAGAATAAAGCAAAACTTACTAGCTGCATCTATTATTTATACATCACAAGGAGTGCCATTTATGTTAGCCGGCGAAGAAATGCTTCGTTCTAAAGAAAATGCTGACGGCACATTTAATCATAACAGTTATAATGCTCCTGATTCAGTAAATAGCATTAAATGGTCTAACTTAGATGATCAAGATACTTCAAAAGTAGTTAATTTTTACAAGGGACTTATCAGTTTCAGAAAAGCTCATTCAGCTTTAAGAATGACTGAAAATCCTGCTGATTATATTACATTTACATCCGGAACCGACAAAGGTGTTATTGCTTACTCAATTGATGGGGTGGAAGGAGAAGCAGCCGAAGGAATATTTGTAGTTTATAATCCGCTTGCAACAAAGACAACAGTGACATTACCTGATGGAAATTGGGATATATGTGTTCAAGGCATGAATGCCGGTACACAAAGTCTAGGAAAAGCCTCAGGCAGTATAACAGTTGATTCAATTTCTTGTGTTGTGCTTGTAAAAAATAAGTAACCCGCGTATCTATCATATATTTAAAAATTTTTTAAAGGAAAGGAATTAAAATATGAGATTATTTATCAAAAAATTTCGTAGCGTTTTTATGACATTAGTAGTTTTAGTGGGAGTTTTACCTGTATATTCAATGACTGCTTTAGCAGAAGATAGCCAGTTTACTGTTAACATTGAAGTTGATAGTTCACTTGGCTGGGGAGAGGTTGCATTATATGGATGGGATGGCATTGATATTGGTGCATGGCCAGGAACAAAGCTTACTGGTTCAGATAACAAATACACAACAAATGTAACTGTTTCAGGAGAAACTTTTAACTGTATAGTTAATAACAATAACAATGACGGCCAAACCTCTGATATCGAAGGCATTGATGCTACAAAGGGAAGTTGTACTATCGTAATTGCTGCTGATAAGAGTTTTACAGTTACTTATCCAGATGGTCAACAACAGGAAGTTGAAACAGCAGATATCAAAGTTACAGTTAAACTAGACTCATCTATCGCATGGGATAGTGTTTTCCTTCATACATGGGATACTACATCAAGTAACACAACTTGGCCTGGAAGTGAAATGACCGCTGCTGACGGTGCTTACACACTTACTATTCCTGTTGCTACAACAAGAGAAACATTTTGTGCTATAGCTCATGATAATAACGGTGCTCAAACAGTAGATGTCAAAGATATTTCTACAACAAGTGGCGATGTTGTTATCACACTCTCAGGTGATGTTTCTGACGCAGAGGGTGATGCAGGCAAATTCTTAGCTACTTTAACTTATTAAACTGAAAATAACAATAATAATAATAACAATGACAACAATAACAATAATTCAAACGACAATAACAACAACACTAATCCTCCAAAAACAGGAGATAACACAGCAGTATTTGCTTTACTTACAGCTCTTTGCTTAGCATCTGTTGTTGTTGTAACACTTAAAAGATCTTCACTTAAAAGTGAAAACTAAATTTAGCAAATAAACTTATTGTAGTTTGTTTCATAAATTAATCCCCCATTGGCGCACTTGTGCGCACTCAAATCAAATGTTGAACATGTTCAACATTTCCACCCAACACAAGAGGCTAGCACTGATTATTAGTGCCAGCCTCTTATACTAAGCAATCACATAGCGTTGTATCAAAGTTCGACTTTAGTCGAATCTTTTTTTTATTCTACCCCAAAATATTTATCAATGCCTGTTTTAACTGCCGTTGCAATTTTTCCCTGGTACTCCTCTTCTCCCAGCAATCTTGCCTCTGCATAATTAGATAAGAAACCACATTCTATGATTATTGCCGGACATTCTACATTTAGCAACATATAGTAATTGTTATTTGCTTTAGCTTTTCTTCCATTACTCTTATCTAAGTTTTCTATTAATTCATTCTGTACATATTGTGCCAACTTTTGACTGGTTGCGGAATTTTTATAATAGAATACTTGAGCCCCTTTAACGCCTTCTGACTGATATATATTTTGATGTATACTTATAACCAAATCGACTTTATTATCATTTGCCAGTTCACATCTTTTCTTCATATCAGCCACTTTTTTATTTTTATCTGTTTCCTCATATAAGCCCATATCTGTTTCTCTAGTCATTATCACCTTATATCCACATGATTCCAACTCGTCTTTAAGCTTTAATGCTATTGATAAATTAATATCTTTTTCTAACGTGTCTAATACCGATATGGCACCTGGGTCTTTTCCTCCATGACCTGCATCAATCATTATAGTATATTCTTCTTTTCCGCCATCTACCATTGTACTTGCACGTAATGCTGGCATCCTCCCTGCAAATATATAAACAAGCACAAGCATTATTAATGCCATCAGTAGCTCAAGTAACTGTCTTCGATTTTTCAACTCTACTAACTTCTTTATATTTTTCAATATAGTATCCTTAAATAACTTATTTATTAATAATACTACTTTTCAAGGCTATTTATGCAAGTATTCTCCAATAACATCCCAAATATTATTGTTTTCTAGTCCTAATTTCCAACATGCTACTCCTGCAATATTATTTGCATCCATGACATCTAGTTTAGCTTGTATAGACTTTGATTCTTCCAACCACACTCTATATGTAACTCCATCTTCCTGATACTCTCCATAGTATTGTCCTACGGCTTCAAGCCAAATAGGCTCCACATTATGCGCATCTAGTGTAGACTTTGCATTATCCATTCCAACAGCGACACTTCCTAAAACATAATTTCCATTTATGGCATCTACTATCACCTTATCGCCTGCTTGTGCCATTTCCTCAGGTGTTTCACTCCATATCCTTGTATAGAAAGGAATCGCATTTATTACTCTGGAAGGATCAACCTTTGCCACTGTATTTACCACTCCATCAGTTACATAAGAAAGTGATGCAACCGAACCTGCACTATCACAGCCTGCCCAATGTTCATCATATCCCATTATTATAATATAGTCTATTACTTCTCCGATATCTTCTCTGCCATAGTACTCATTAAAACTCATAGGCACATACATGTCTACCGATAACACAATACCTGCATTTCTACATTCTATTGATATTTCTCTTATAAACTGTACATATGCCTTACCATATTCAAGTGAAATATTTTCAAAGTCGATATTTATTCCATCTATTTCATTGCTTTGCACTTCTTCCATTATATTCGTTATAAGGTTCTTTCTCGAGGCTGTACTTTTTAAAATCGATTGAATATAATAAGTTCCATCATCGCTATATGAGAAATCGTCTATTAAAGCCCAAACCTCTAATCCTTCATTATGCGCCTTGTTCACATATGTTTTTGACGCCAATGATGAAATATTACCTGACTTATCTGTTATCTTAAACCATGTTGGAGATATAACATTTAAATGAGTTGCATTAGCTATTTTTTCACCAATCCCATCATTTCCCTGTTGACTTTCCATCTGATGCCACCCTAAACAAACCTTCTCATCCATAGAAATATGAGTATAATCATAATCCACAAATGTGCTAGTTCTCTCTTCTTTTGCGGTTTCTGACATAGCATCTTTTAATACAAATCCGGAAATCCCCTTATCATTAACCACTCTATACCAATTATCCTTTGATTCTTTAACTACAAGTTTTTCCCCTTCTCCCACATCTGCCATCACATTTGCCTTTTGTGATTGTTCTGTTCTTATATATGTAGATTCTTTTGCGGTAGATACTTCTATACTTCCAAACTCGTTTATCACATATATTCTATTAGGAGAATCCTCTAATTTAACAATAATATTTGAACGCTTTGTAACCAAATCAAGTTTTATATATACTTCTTCTTTGAGCTTAATAATATCCTTATTCGCTCCGTCTACTGCTATATTCTCAATCTGTGTAGGGGTCGTCCATATTATTTGATTATTATCTTCATCATAAAAAAATCTACTGTCTATCTCATTTGCTACAGCACTTTGAGAAATGTATACTTCATCATCTATTTTTATACCTTTTCCAACATTTTCCCCTTCTACTAATACTACATACTCATCTCCTGAAATCCCATAAAAATCATTTAAATCTACTCTAGTTTCTTCTTTATTACTGCTGCATCCAGAAAATACACCTAAAAAAGCTGTTAATATCATTACCATTAGTAAAACTTTTCTTTTTTGTATCATACGTATAGCCTCTCCTTAAATAGGTTTTCACTTTATTTTAAATAATTTTACCATAAACGTGCCTTTTTTACTACAATTTTTTCCCACCCTACCTTAACAACTATACTGTTATCTTAAATTAATTTTCAGTCTCCTTTTTACACACACCATATCTACCTAGGATAAAATAGTATATGCTTTGTATTGTATTCATGAAACTTTGTAGTAATAGTTGTTTCCCTTTTTTCGTGATATATTATTTTCAAGGTTACTTATACGTTGTTTACAGTTACACTTAGTCCATATTTGAATATGAATTTCCTATAATTACTCCCATAAAATCAAAAAGATTGTCTTCTAGCACTCTTCTTTTTTCTGTATTTGCTTGTATATCCATTTCCTCTGTCAAATTAGGATTCCACTTTGCAAGCTCTGATACATATGCATTCACAGGATAATTAGGATATGATAGTTCTTGGTTAGTAAAAATATATTTAGATGCATACATTTTTGCTCCCTCATAAACCATCGTATCTACATATGCTCCTGAAATCAGAAATAACTCATCCTCTGTCACGTTTATATAGACTCCTTGTTCACTTCTTTCTTCAATACATTTGCCACTTGCCACTATATAATCCTCCCCATTTGGAAAAAATATTCTTATATCAAATAAGTCACTTTTTTCTATTTGATCCGGAATAAATATATACTCAAACAGATACATTTTCATATTCGTACAGACTTTTTCATCCTTCAGATTTTCATTTTCATTTATAACTTCTTTTTCTTCGGAACTTTCTAATACATCAGATGTAGGTGTTATATCCTCATTTGATTTTTCTTCATGCCATAACAATACTATAGCTGTAATTCCTATAAAAATAGTTACCAATATTCCTATTGTTATGCCCCTTATAAGCCTTTTTCTCCTTTGTCTTATTGCAAACATACTAATTTCTGCCTCCTCAAATTATCTTATCAAAATATTCAATTTCCGCACTTCCTATTACATAAGGATCATCAATATTAATTCTCTTTAATGCCTTGATTTTTTTTCGTTTTTCAATTGCATTTATGTATTTAATATCTCCGTTTAGTATATGTAACCAATTCTTGCTCCCTTCGATAGACTCAATGTACTCACACAGTTCAAGATATTCCCCATATCTCCACATGAAAAACGAACCCATAACAATCTTTTGATTACATCTCATAAACTCATTTATACATCCTTGATAATCACTACCAAAATCAATAATTACATAATCATAGTTTTTATTCAAAATTCCACTTATTTTTTCTGAGTTAACATATGAATAGTAATCTACTTTATACAAAGAAAATTCTTCCCCTTTTTGAATATCTCCATAATATGATTTAGCTATTTTGGAAAAGTCATTGCTTTTATTGTATTCGACTAGTGCTACTTTTGCTCTAAAAACTCCGGATAGATATGCTGCCAAAGATATCGACATAGTCGTCACTCCCTCTCCCCTTTTTCCTGACAATATACCTATTACTTTTTGTTGACTTACATTATTTTTTATTTTTGATTTTTTACTTGTAATTATTTTTACACCCCCTAATCTTTTGCTTTGTCCTTAATGATAGTAACTGCTCTTTCATAATAGAAACATTCAACTGTCTATGTTCTAATTGATATTCAAGCGACTTTTCTATTATTTCACACAGTCCTTTTGAAACACATGCTTTATTTAGCAACGCTTTTACTGCTCCACCTAAAAGAGTTTTTCCTGTTAATAAGTACAGCAATACACTGCCTAAAGAATATATATCAGCCTTTTTTCCATCTATTTTTTCAAAATCTTCACTATATAGTTCTGGAGCGACAAAGCCTTTTGTCCCAAAAATATTTTTCTTGCTCATCTTTTTTAAATATCCATTTCCAAAATCAATCAAAAACAGTTCTTTACCCCTTACTACAATGTTTTTTGGTTGAATATCTAAATGCACCACCGAACACGGACTGTTAAAATGAAGATACTCCAATATACATGATAAAGTAATACCATACTCAATCACTAAATTTTCTTGCATTGGACCATTTTTCTTTACTACCTCATATAAAGTATTACCTTCAAAATACTTTTCAACAATATAATAAAACTTTTCATCTTCCATTACTTCATAAATTATGGGAATACTAAGGTGATTAATCATACTTAATATGCTAACCTCTGAATAAAAACTTTCGACATGAATAGAATTTTTACTGACTTGTTTTATAACTCTTTTTTCTAATAATAGCGTGTGTTCTACTAAGTATACCTTTGTGTCTAAGGTGTTTTTTAATGTCTTAATAACCTTATACTTAGTAAAATTTGGGACATTGCTCTTTATTTACATTCCTCCCTTCACAAACTAGTATAATCTATTTTTTAACTTTTTGCAACTACTTTTTAACTTTTTATTTCAATTATGTTTCATTTCTATTTCTTTCACAGCTTTTTCATCATTTTTCTCATTTATTAATATTTTTTTAATCATAAAGCACTTTACAGTTGAATTAATAATAGACTATACTATATACTATGTTTATGGTATAATTAATATAGGAAATAGTTACATTAATAATTACTTTCCATATGATAAACAATATAAACAGAATAGGTGCATATGATTATTAGCCTTAGTGGCAGATTGGAGATAAGTATGAAAATCGAAAAAATTAGTGATAATCAAATAAAGTGTACTTTAAATAAATCAGATTTAGCTTCACGGCAAATAAAGCTAAGTGAGCTCGCGTATGGCACTGAAAAGGCCAAAAGCCTATTCCGAGATATGATGCAGCAAGCATCTACAGAATTTGGTTTTGAGGCAGAGGATATTCCTCTTATGATTGAAGCCATTCCAGTTTCAGCAGATTGTATAGTTTTAGTTATTACAAAAGTTGAAGACCCAGAAGAGTTAGACACACGTTTTTCTCGTTTTGCTCCTTCTGATGATGATACAGATTTTGATATGGATGAAATCGATGATAGTGACGACTTTTCCGTTGTTACAAATGATTTAATTGATATGTTAAATCAAGTTAAAAGCAAGGTTATGTCAAATAATCCCGATTTTATACCATTACCTGAAACTATTAAAAAAGGAAAAGATAAGAAAGATGTTGTAACAGATTCTGGACCTACTTTCAAAATATATTCCTTTGATAATCTAAGCTTGATAATTACAGTAGCCAAATTATTGAAAAATTTATATAATGGTCAAAATTCATTATATAAGTCTCAAAGAGATAACCGCTACTATTTGATTGTTTATAAGTCATCACTTACTTTAGAAGCTTTTTCTTCTGTATGTTGTATTCTTTCAGAATACGGTATCAGCGAGCGAAGCACTGATGCAAGCAAAGCATTTTTCAAAGAACACTTTGAAGTGATTATTTCAAGAAAAGCTTTACAAAAATTACAAATTGTTAATAATAGGAGGAACAAATAATGGCAACTATAACAAAGGATATGATTATAGCAGATATCATTGCAACAGATACTAATTTAGCACCTATTCTTATGGCATCTGGCATGCACTGCATCGGCTGTCCTTCAGCTCAAGGCGAAACATTAGATGAAGCATGTATGGTTCATGGCATCGAAGTTGATACAGTAGTATCTGCATTAAACGAATACCTTTCAAACAAATAAGTTATTCCAAGCGTCACTTTTAAGTGACGCTTTTTTAGTTAATAGGAAACTGCTCGAATTTGTTCTAGCAAGAATAATAGTTCAACTTTAGTTGAATCTATATTCTTGTATAGTTCGGCTTTAGCTGAAGCTATTGTTAATAGTCCATGTTTAATATCGGCGTCGCCATATAAACTTCTGTCGTATTTTTTATTTCATTGTATCTTATTACTACATTTATATTCGTCTTGGTCGTGCCATATACCACATAATCTTCAATTTTGTCAGAAAATGCATATACTGTAAAAATTTCGTTTGTTCTGCTTTCTGTTACAATATTTCCCCCCATTTCACTAATTATGTTATTTGTAATATTATTTTTTTCTGTATTGCTTATAGTTCCACTAATACTTCCTTTTAAGCTTAAATAAACATCTGCACTCATACTTTTGTCTTCAAAAAGCTTTTCTATTTTTTCTCTATAGTACACTCCACTTTCGAGAGAATTAAGTATTTCCATGTTTACCATCATATATTGCTTAAGGGATATAACCTCTGCACTTACTTGTTTCTCAACGGTTGTAAGTGTTATTGTAGTTATAACCGAATTAGCTTCTTTACTTAGCTTTGTTACCGAACCACTATCTGTATCTTCAATAGTTAACTCGTATGGTTCGCTAATTCCTAATTCTCTTGCAATTTCTGATACTACTTCTTTCTTTTCACCATCTTCTAAATACATACCACCATATAATGCCGCCGCATCAATATAACTTGTGGTATTTAAAAAATTGTCATTTGTAAACGCTGTAACTATATCCCCTCCAGCCTCTTCATAGTTTATAATTAGCTGAAAAAAAGCAAACACCCATAATATTCCACATATATATAATAATTTTTTACGCATAATAATTTTATTTCCTTTCATATATTTACATTGTTTTCTTTTTGTCATTATTAACCAAATAATTTGTTTTATACACACTATGGCTAATTTTTTCGTACTATCTAAAAAATTTTTATCATATATATATAACCAATATTATTTTTAGGAGGCAATATGTTTGATATTGATTGTGGTGGAAATTACCAAGATGTTCTTTACTTAACATCCCTTTATCCTAATTCAATTATGCCATTATATAAGATTATTTCCGATTATTGCGATAAGCTCGAACACGATGGAAGTGTTATGTTTGACGAGTTTCCTGATAAGGAAACTATAAGAAAAGCCGCTAATGATATTTTTGTCACAATAACTAATAATTTTGGGGATCAATATTCTCTAGAATTAGTAGAAACACTATTGATAAACGAGTTTTTACATAGAAGAATAAGACGTCGAAGCTTTATACAGTCTGAAAACATATAAGATTTAGACATATAAAATTTGTGGGCATTCTTCATTGTAGAATGCCCACAATTATGCTAGAATAAAAATAAAAAATACAAAAGGAAAATTTATGTTAGAATTAATTCAGCTACTTGATGATACAATAAATAATAGCTTAGTCAACTGCGTTGTAAGCAATAAACGCAATAAACTTGGAGCAATAGATAAAGTTAAAATTCGCCAGGTTATTTTAAAAAATAAATCTATCTTCCAGATATCCGAATACTCTGGAACAAAGGTTTTCCACTCTAATATGAATAGCGATGAAACAAAAAACTATCTTTCTTCTAAGCTTTCCTCCGAATTTAAACAATGCCAAATTCAGACTGAAACTATTTCTGCAACTATTCTTGTGAGTAACAAGGGACAAATCACCATAAAAAAGAAAGGCAGTAGTTTAAAACTAGATTTGAACAAGCTTAGCCACAATCGCCCCAAAGAATACCTTATAAAAGAAGGCACTCCTGTTCCGTTTATGATTGACCTTGGTGTAATGACAAAAGAGGGCTTAATAATAAAATCTAAGTATGATAAATTTAGGCAAATCAATAGATTTCTTGAATTTATTGATGATATTATTCCAAAACTAAATCATTCGAGAAAGCTTACTATTTTAGATTTCGGTTGCGGAAAGTCATATCTTACCTTTGCCATTTATTATTACTTAAAGGTAGTAAAAGCGTTTGACATTAGCATTATAGGATTAGATTTAAAAACAGACGTTATAGATAGATGCAACCTTCTTGCCAAGAAATACGGTTATAGTGACTTGCTGTTTCTTAAAGGCGACATCGCTGACTACGAAGGTGTTTCAAAGGTGGATATGGTCGTTACACTGCATGCTTGTGATACAGCTACTGATTATGCTTTAGCAAAAGCTGTGAAATGGGACGCTGATGTCATTTTATCAGTCCCTTGTTGCCAACATGAAATTAATAAGCAAATAAATAATGAATTACTGGCTCCTATCTTAGAATTTGGAATACTAAAAGAACGTATGTCTGCACTTATTACAGATGGCGTACGTGCAAATATATTAAGAGAGGCTGGCTATGATGCTCAAATATTGGAATTTATTGATATGGAACATACACCAAAAAATTTATTAATAAGAGCCGTCAAAACTCCTAATCAAAAGTCTTCTGATTTTGATACTATAAAATTAACCGATATGTTTAACGAACTTCATATTAACCCAACATTGTACAACCTGTTAAAGGAGGAAAAATGAAAGCATTTAAAAAAACATTTATAAAGCTTCTTATTCTGATTTTAATTTTTATATCAGTAGTAGCTATATATACTTTTGTGAACTATGATAAAAATGATGATAGCGAAATCTCAATGGACTCAGCTACATTACCTGTAATCTCACTTAATTATAGCTCTACAAATTTAAATTTACTTCATGGTCATCTTTTTGACATGGATTCAGAATATATGAGAGATGCTATAACTCCTATTGATGACAACCACAACCTTGATATAAATATATATAGATACGACAACACCATTGCAAGTATATCTTTTGAGTTAAGGAGTCTTGATACCACCAGACTTATTGAAGATACGCAAATAGATAACTGGCAGGTAGAAGGCGAAAATGTACATGCAACTTTAAAAATATCAAATATTATAGAAAAAAATAAAGAATATATTTTAATTATAAAATTAGTTACAGAACAGCATGGAAATGTAAACTACTATACAAGAATAATCGAACAAGATAACAGCAATGCAAAAGAACAAATTGAGTTTATTTCAAATTTCAGTAAAAGTACCTTAAATGCTGATGAATTTGAACCATATATAAACTACTTAGAGATTGATACCTCTTCTGATAATACAAATCTTGCAAAGGTTGATATTCACTCTAGGTCTACCACTGTAACATGGGGTAACTTATCTGTAGAACGTGTTACAGAACCAATCGTAAGCATTGTGGAATTAACTGACGATATGGGCAGTTATCAGCTTAAATACAAGGTGCGTGCAAAAAATGATTATGATACTTATCAGTATTATAATGTAACCGAATTTTTCACAGTAAGAACTAGTTCTGGTTCCATATATCTTTTTGCATACGAAAGAACTGCTGAGCAAATTTTTGACCCTACTAACCAAAACGTTTCCACAACACGTATTAACCTTGGACTTGATAGCGATCTTGAGCTAAATTATAAATATAATGAAAAAGGGTCTTTTATTTCATTTATTAAAAACGGAAGCCTCTGGTGCATGGATATGAAGGAAAATCGTATTATTTCACTATTTTCTTTTGAAAACATGACATCAAGTGATTTGCGTTTATCTTACAATCAATACGATATTGAGATTGTGTCTGTTGATGAAGATGGTAATACAATGTTTATAGTTTATGGATATATGGAAAAAGGCAGCCATGAAGGCATCACTGGAGTTGCTCTTTATCGCTACTCATATAAGGAAAATAACGTGGATGAATTAGTTTTCGTTCCATCATCCAGTCCTTATAATATTTTAAAAGAATCTGTTGGAAAATTTGCGTATTTAACCGATGAAGAACTTTTATACTTTATGATTGAAAACAGCATTTATACTGTAACCATGGATAGCAACGAATATGTTCAGCTTGTTTCGGGACTTAAAGACGGAAATTACATTATAAATGAAACTAATAGTATTCTTGCTTGGCATGAAAATGTTTCTGTAAATGATGCTGACAGTATAAGAATAATAGATGTTGCTGCTAAGAATGATTACACCATATCTGCTTTAGAAGGTGAAAAGATAAAGCTCCTTGGCTTTATTGGAAATGACCTAATTTATGGAACTGCCAAAACGTCGGACATATACGTAGACACTTCCGGGAACGCTGTATTTCCTATGTATAAGCTGAATGTTGTTTTATATGAGCAGGAAGAACCTGAAGAATACAAAAAAGATAATATTTATATAACTAATGTAAACGTAAAAGAAAATATACTTTCATTGAGCCGTATGTCAAAAGATGAGAGTGGTAACCTTGTTAGTATAGAGGATGATAAATTGGTAAACAGAGTAGCAAATGCTTCTAGCATAGTATATACATCTACTATTGCGACTGATTTAAAGAAAAAGGAACTTATCCTTACTTTTGCATACACTGTGTCAAGTGATAATAAATTTGAGGCAGTCGATACTAATGCTATTAGCTTTACTTCTCAAAATAAGCTAAACTTAAATGATGATTCAATAGCTACAGGAAAATTTTATGTGTTTGCGCACGGCTATATGGCAAAGTCGTTTACTACTGCAAGAGCTGCTATTGAGTATGCCTATGACTTATTCGGTACTGTTATTGATGAATATGGAAATGTTATTTGGATGAGAACATCAAAACCTACTCTTGCTAAGCTTTCAAACACTTCTACTCTTGTAAGTAAAAAATACTCATCACTTGAGGATATTAAAAATGATAGTGACTATAATGTAATAGATTTAACAGGAACAGATATTGCAAATATTTTATATTATGCACCTAAAGATCTTGCTGTTATAACGAAAACAGAGGATTTAGGACTTGTTATTTTATCAGCATATTCTACTTATTTAGGGTATGTGGATGTATTTGCTTTTACTTCACTGGAAACTGGTGAAATTACAAAATATGATTATGATGTGGCGATTGCGAAGATGCAGGAGTGTGGGAATGTGTTTTTGGCTTTGGTTAAATAGATAGATTTTATAAGGAACGAGGTACAGAATCTGCACCTCGTTTTTGTTTTATAATTAATCTAAAAAAATAAATCTTTTAATTCTCCTTGTTCCTCTTTGCCTTCAAGATACCTTTGAGCATAGAGTGCAGCTTCGTATACTGTTTCTAAGTTTTCTTTTTTTGTTGCAAAGTACTTACCCCTACCTTGTAAAACTACCATATACTCTTTTTCATCTTCGGCAAGTTCTATTCTATCAGAATCTACAAAACCTCTTCTGGTTTCCATATTGTCTATAACTGGAAAATATAACTCAGCATCAAACCATTTTAGGAATTCTTCTCCATGTTTAGATGCTGTATATCTAAACATATGAATATATTTATCGTATACAATATCATCCATTGATATTTCTTGTAGTATATGTAAATATTGATACTTCCAATCGATTTCATTTAGATAATCTTTGGGTACAATTCCCAAAGAACATAATGTTAATACCGCACTGAGCCATACAAGTTTATTTGACCCACGTACAATTGAACTAGACGGAACAAACTGTTCAACATACATGTATACTCTTTCTCCTATAAACTGTGATCGTCTATTTGAAAGAGCTTTTGTTGCTTTATTATAATCGTTAAAGGTTTTTGTTACTCTTACTACTGCTGAGCCTATAGAAGCATCACTAAAACCCGACATTATAAGAGAGTTATCTATAAAATATTCTTCTTCTTGTATCTGTGATAAAAGTGCTACCATAAAAACATCTTGATTGTTTCCTGGCCATATAACATCTGTTTTTTCGTATATCTCAGCCAAAAGAGTTCTACTAATGCCTCCCATATTATAGATATGTGGTAAACTAAAATAGTTATCAAAATCTTTTGCAGTTTCACGAAACGTCTCCTTTACGTCCCGGCTTTTTATCTTTATATCTTTTTTACATTTTATGTTATTTAACCACAAAGATGATAGTCCGGACTTATGAATATTATAATTTTCTGGCCATACATAAGTCGATTGTCTCCAAGACCATGTTTTTTGTTCTGGAAATGCTATTATAGCCATATCTAATTGCTCTAATGCCCATGGAAAAAGCCCATCATCAGCCCCTGTTGAGAGTAAAAATTCTCCTCTTGCATGCAAATATGCAAACTCAAAGCTCTTAGCTAATTGTAGATTTTTAGGGGTACGTATATAACGAACTTTCTTTTCTTTACTTAATTTCTTAAAAATTTCAAATATTGGTGTCTCATTTCCATATTCTTCATCAGAGTTATCGCTAATCAATATTTCATATTCACCCTTAAATGTTTGGCTCAAACATGTTCTAACTGTATCATATAATGTATATGCTCCATTTCTACATGGGATAATAATGGAAAAACGACATTCCGGCTTTTTATAAAGCATCTCTTTTATTTCATTCTTACTTTTACCATAAATCTTTGCTATATATGTTAAATAATCACAGAACTTACCTACTTGAAATGTTGATTGCCAATAATCATATTCTATCTTTGTTAAACATTCCATTCTTGTCTTCCATTTATCTTGAACTGATATATCCAAAACAGCCATACCACTACCTAGTACCATAATATGTTCGTCTTCTGTATATACCCTTGATGAATAGTCCAATAAATCTCCTTGATTATCTATGATTTCATCATTCTTTTCAATATAGTATGTAGTAAATACTTTTTCCGCACCAACCTGATTAATACTTTCTTTTGTTGCATCCTCTATTTTATCGCTTTTGTCCCAAAGCATAGGATATCTTAAAAAGATAGTATCATGATTTAGCATTTGCAATGCCTTAAATGTTAAATTACAATCTTCTATATCAACGTCAGGAGATTCTATTACAGCAAAAAGCTTCTTTTCTTTGCTAATAATGTTTTCATAATAATATCTTGTATTAGTCTTTTGTATAACAAAGTCACGAAGCTTTATATCTTCACCTTCAAAAACTTCGTTTATCACGGCAATCCATAACATGTACAAATAGAAATTATTAGTCATATAATAATACTCAGCAAGTTGTATCATTTGTTCCTTTGAAATCAGTTGATTATTTATATTTAAAATTTCTTTTCTTAGCTTTCCAAGTTTAATTTTTACTTCACATAATAAACTTTCTTCCTTTAGATGATTTCCAAAAAATCCTCTCATCTGTTGATATTGACACTGAATACGTGACTCTTCAACCTCATCACCTGTCATTCCATATAGCATAGAAAGCACTTCAAAATACTCTCCAACATTCTCATATTCATATATAGGAGAACATTTATCTTCTAGAAAGCTGATAACTTCATTGACTGATTTTCCTTCTCTTAACATTAGTTTACTTTTTACTAAAAACCACTTTAGCCTTATTGGCTTCATTTCAAATAAAATATCTAAATTAGCATTTGCTGCCTGTATATCTACTTCATTTATATTTTCATCTAAGCGGCTTAGTATATGAAAATATTTATTCTTTAATTCGTTCACTTTAGAATACCCTCCATGGTGCTTTACTTTCTTTCCATAATCTCTCTAGATAATCTCTATCATGTACATTATCCATTGGTGACCAAAAACCTGTATGTTTATATGCTGACATTTGATTATCCTTTATCAATTTTTCAAATGGTATAGTCTCCAACATACTCTCTCCATCACCAAGATAAGAAAATACTTCTGGCTCCATCACCATAAAACCTATATTTACCCAAGATTGATCTGTTCTCGCTTTTTCTTTAAAACCCAATACCTCTTTGCCTTCTTCACTAAGCTTTAATGCACCAAAACGCCCTTCTGGCTGTAATGTTGATATTGTAACCACTTTGTTTTCTTTTTTATGAAATTTAATAAGTTTCAAAACATCTATATCTGAAACTCCATCTCCATATGTGAGCATAAATGTTTCATCACCTATATATTCTTTTACTTTTAGTATTCTTTCAGAAGTTAGTGATTCTAGCCCTGTATCAACCAATGTAACCTTCCATGGTTCAGTCTCATCATTAAATGTCTGCTTGCTTCCATTTGATAGTTCAAGCTTTATATCCCTGTTATGAACATAATAATTAACAAAGTAATCCTTTATCATATGCCCCTTATACCCACAACAAATAATAAATTCATTAAAGCCATAATGTGAATACCATTTCATAATATGCCACAGTATAGGCTTTCCTCCGATTTCCACCATAGGCTTCGGTCTAAGTTTCGATTCTTCACTGATTCTTGTACCTTTACCACCTGCCAGTATTACAACTTTCATTAGACCTCTCCCTTCCATTAATGCATTTTATTAAAGTCTTTAATATAGCTTTCTATCTGTCTATCAGTGGCTGCTTTTGCTTCTCCAACTTGATAAGCCTTAAACCACTCCACAGTTTCTCTAACTGCTTTTTCTATATTCCATAGAGGTTTCCAATTTAACTTTTGCTTTATCTTTGAACAATCCAGCTTTAAAAAACCTGCTTCATGCGGACCACCATCATGCCTATTTTCCCATAGGACTCCATCATCCCAGTCTTTGCAAAAGAAATCCGCTAATTTACCTGTGGTGATACAGTCTGCTTCGTCTGGTCCGACATTATAATTTCCAGATAGTGTCTCATCTTCAAATTGTTTCATAGCTATAATTAAATATGCCATTAATGGTTCAAGCACATGTTGAAAAGGTCTAATAGAATATGGATTACGAATAATAATGTTTTCTTTTGATAGTGCTGCTCTTATACAATCCGGGATAATCCTATCCTTTGCAAAATCTCCGCCACCTATTACATTTCCTGCTCTTGCAGTTGATACTCTAACTCTGTTCTCCATAAAAAATGAGTTCTTATAACTTGCTGTTACCAGTTCTGAGCAAGACTTACTGTTAGAATAAGGATCATAGCCATTTAGAACTTCGTTTTCACGATATCCCCATTCCCACTCCTTATTTTCGTATACCTTATCTGTTGTAACATTTAAAAATGATTTAACAAAGTTATGCGTTCTAATACATTCTAATATATTTACTGTACCCATTACATTTGTTTCATAAGTATATACCGGATTCTTATAGCTTTCCCGCACAATCGGTTGTGCCGCTAAATGAAAAACTATCTCCGGCTGAATATTATCAAATACCTTATTAAGACTTTCTAAATCTCTTACATCCCCGATTATTGAAATCATCTCTTTTTTAATGTCCAAAATATCAAACAGATTAGGTGTATCTTCCGGTTCTAACGAATATCCCACTACATCTGCACCTAGTTTTATTAAAATCTTTGATAACCAAGCTCCCTTAAAGCCTGTATGACCTGTAATCAAGACCTTTTTCCCTTTATAAAATTCTACCATATAAAGCCTCCCCTATTTTACCAGCCATATAGTCCATCTTCTTTTCTGTCATTCCTGGATATACTCCAATCCAAAAACTTTGATTCATAACTAAATCAGTGTTGCTAAGTGTTCCTACCTCTCTATAGCTTATTCCATCATTTCTTATCGAATCAAAGCAAGGATGCTTTATAATGTTTCCGGCAAATAAATTTCTTGTTTGGATATTATTGTCTTCTAAGAATCCAGATAACTCATCTCTGCTAATTCCTGCATTTTCTTTGACTGTTATCAAAAATCCAAACCAGCTCGGTTGCGAGTTCTTTTCAGGTTCCGGTAAAATCAGCTTGTCTTCATATTTTGCAAGAGTATCTCTTAAATAATTCCAGTTATAAGAACGTTTCTTTGTAAAATCAGCTAATTTATCTAATTGAGCGCAACCTATAGCCGCCTGCATATCTGTTGCCTTTAAATTATATCCGAAATGAGAATACACATATTTATGGTCATATCCCTTTGGTAATTCTCCATATTGGCTGTCAAATCTATGTTTACAGCTTCCATCGACTCCAGGTGCACAAAAACAGTCACGTCCCCAATCCCTAAAAGAATTAACTATACGATACAATTCCACAGAGTTTGTATATACTGCACCACCTTCCCCCATTGTCATATGATGTGGTGGATAAAAGCTCGATGTTCCTATATCACCAATAGTTCCTGTGTATTTCCATTCGCCATTACATAAAACCTTTGAGCCTAAGGCATCACAATTATCTTCAATAAGCCATAAATTATACTTATCACAAAATTCCTTAACAGCCATTACATCAAATGGATTTCCCAATGTATGGGCAATCATTACTGCCTTTGTTTTATCTGAATAAGCTTCTTCAAGCTTAGTTATATCTATATTATACTGAGGGATTGCAATATCGACAAATACAGGAACTGCTCCATATTGAATAATTGGTGATATAGTCGTTGGAAATCCTGCTGCCACCGTAATCACTTCATCTCCTCTTTTTATCTGTCGCTCTCCAAGTTTAGGTGAAGTAAGCGCTATAAATGCAAGTAAATTTGCAGAAGAGCCTGAATTAACTAATGAACAATACTTTATGCCTAGCCATTTAGCAAGATTACTCTCAAATTCCTTTGAATATCTACCTGAAGTAAGCCAAAACTCCAAAGATGAATCCACTAGATTTACCATTTCCTGCTCATCAAAAACCCTTCCTGCATAATTAATTCTGTCACCATCTTTAAAGTCTTTTTCAAAGCCAAACTCTGCTCTATAATATTCTTTTGTCAAATCTAAAATCTGTTTTTTTAATTCTTCTGCTGACATTTTATACCTCTTTATTAATCTTTCCACACCTTCCATGGTGCTCTTTTTTCATTCCACATCGCTTCTAGTAACGTCTTATCCCTAATTGTTTCCATTGGTGACCAAAAGCCTGTATGACGGTAAATCTCTGCCATATTATCGTTCGAAAGATTTTTAATCATCTCTTCACCAAGCATCATTTCATCTTCTTGCATATAATCAAAGATTTCCAGTTCAAATACCATGCTTGTTGCATTTACCCATGAATTTATTTCCATTTGATCTTCATCTATTAATTGACCTTTATCATTTATAGGAATAATGCTATTTCTTCCTGTAGGATGTGCCACCGCAAAGGTCGCTGCCCTTTTCGCTTCTTTATGAGCTTTTACCAAATTTTCTATATTTATATCAGAAACGCAATCTCCATAAGTAACTAAGAATGCTTCATCGCCAAGATACTCTCTTACCATTCTTACACGCTTTGTTACTCCTGAGTTTAGTCCAGTATCTATTACCGAAACCTTCCAATCTTCAGTTTGCTTCCTATGTATTTCTATATTATTACTTTGTAAATCAACTGTAATATCTGATTGATAAATATAAAAGTTCATAAAATAATCTTTTATCATATTTCCCTTATATCCCGTGCAAATAATAAAATCATTATATCCATAATAAGCATACTGTTTCATTATATGCCACAAAATAGGCCTACCACCAATTTCAGCCATAGGCTTTGGAACTTTTTCGTCTTCTTCAATTAGTGTACTTGGTAATCCACCTGCTAAAATAATAACCTTCACAGTCTACACCTCCTAATCCATTATATATTCCAATCCATACTCTCTAAGAATTGCTATCTTAATCTCTGGAAACTTATCCCTAATGATACTTGATACCTCATCTGAATAACTTGCTGCCATTACTATTATTGCATCAATTTTATCTTCTTCCAATATCTTGGGTGAAACTATTTTTAAATGAGTTCCCGGAGTATATTTCCCTTGTTTAAAGTCTGCTGAATCCACCACGAATTCAACCTTGTTCTTAATTTTACTTAATGCTATTACTGCAAGTGCCTGATGTCCTGCGCCCCAAATAGCTACTCTTTTATATTTATTTATAAATTCATTTATCTCATCAGAAACCTTATCTAAAGCATTATAGAAGCTACTCATATCTGTCTTTTTTCTTTTTCTTACAATTGCCGCCAGACAATAATCATGCCAAACAGAATTGCATTCTAGTACCTCAAATCCATTTTTTTCAAGTAATACACTCAACGTTTTCTTAGTAAAGTACATTAAATGATCACTGATAAATTCTGAAAACATGTTATTTGCTAAAATCATATCCAAATTTGGTACTTCTACCAAACCCACTGCATCTTCTGAAAGATTTTTACTAATTCCTTTCAGAAATGTATTAGGTGATGGTATATGCTCTAAGAAATTCATAATAAAAAATGCATCATAAGGGGATTTTTTTACTTGTTGATTCTCATCTTCTATATAATCCTTAAATACTCTCAAACCTTGTTTTTCACACTTCTCTACAGATTCACCGAGGTTCTCTATTCCATAACCCTCTACTCCTGTAGTATTCATAAGTTTTAAAAATTCTCCGCATCCTGCACCTATTTCTAAAACCTTTTTTCCTTTTAATTCATATTTATCTACAAAATCTTTAAAATACTTTAGTCTAAACTCTCTCATTTCATCAGATACTGCTGACGCACGAATTACATCCTTATAATAATCAACTGGTTCATCTAAAATCTGAATCAATCCGCAATAAGAGCATTCATACAATTTTAAGTCTGTACCCTTTTCTTCCTTAACGCTAGACTCATCTGGAAAGTTCTGTGCCGCCTTAGGCATATCTACATAATGTAGAATAGGTACTGACTGTATTTTATTTTCACAGCATCTGCATTTTGACATTGACTAATAATCTCCTTTTAGCTCTATCTTAATATCTTTATAGTATTTTATCAACTTATCCAAGGCATCTGACATTGGTGTAAAATCAAACTCTCCAATCTCTTTTAATAATCTGGAATTATCCCCCGAATACTCAGTATTAAGGCCATCTTTTTCAAGCATTATATCCGATTTAATACCCAACTTTTCACATATCATTTTTGCTATTGAATAAATTTCTATTGTATTTCCAGTACAAACATTATAAGTATTATATATCGGCTTACTATTTATAAACCACTTTGTAATTTCACATAAATCATCAATATACAGATAATCAAAGTTAACATTTTGATGTACTACAACTTCCTTGTTAGACAAAAGCTTACAAATCACATTAGATATAAACCTGTAATTATAGTTCTCATATGGACCAAAAACTCCAAATACTCTTAGAGTATATATGTTCTCTATATTTTCGGATACCTTTGCCATAACATATTTTGATAATCCATAATCATCATCAGGAACTGTTTTTCCAAAATATTCTTCTTTCATTTTAGGGATATATGCTGATTTACCATATTCTGCACCCGAGCCAAAATAAATCATCTTTTCATACAATTCATTACATCTGGACAGATTAAAAAACATTCTTATGTTATTCTTAAGTACCATTTTAGCACATTCCTCAGATAATCCAAGTGTACCTTGAACTGCTGAATGTATTACGATATCAATATCATTATTCTTAAGATAATTTTCTACCTCCAAAGTATCCAGTAAATCTAGTTCCTTATGTGATGGAGCAAAAACATTATATTCTTCTGATAGCTTATAAAAAAGATTCTTACCTATAAATCCACTTGCACCTGTAATTAATACACTCTTCATAACCTAGCCTCGCAATTTTTCTACTGGAAATCCATCTATATTATCTCTTGTATAATAATCATTATCAGCAAGCTCACAATTTCTGCAGCTAGGGTTTGCATTTCTCTTATCTTCAAGCTGCATCTTTCTAAACTCATACATTCTATCACCATTCCAAATCTCACGAATTGGTTTATCCTTGATATTTTCTAAATTAGTTCCACCTGACCAGTCTACACAACATGGACTTACTTCACCATTTGAGCGGATGGCAAGTGTTGTGAATGCCATAGGACATGCTATTCGCTTTTTATATGTTTTTTCCATATCCTGCCTTAAAGCTTCTTTCTGTTCCTCTTTATATAAGCTCCCAATAAAACTTTTTTCTTCTGACGCCACCCAGTTATGAGGTTTATCAATATATACTTCTGATGCAACTGGTGAGAAACGCTCTAAAAACTCCTCATTTTCTTCTGAATAAGTATCCAGCATTTTTACACTTACAAATGGTTTTTCTTTCCCTTGCTTTTTCTTTAGTTCATTAATCCTATTTAGGTTATTCCAAATTTCATCTATATTAGCATTTTTACATTTTGTAACCTCTTCATAACGTTTTTGATTACCACCATAAATAGATACGCGAATATAGTCTATCTCATATTCAACCATTTTCTCACATAGCTCTTCTGATAATAAAGATGCATTTGTTGTTGTCTCTATTCTTTCTGCAATATCGGCGTCCTTAGCTATCTTTAGCATTTCTCCAAAATTTGGATGTACTAATGGTTCACCATATAAACTAAGTTTAAGAACCTTTAATTTATTACCTTCCCATTTCTTAAACTGGCTAATAATATCCTTGTACATATCCATATCGATAAGTCCACGATTCTTTGTTAGGTAATTCTCGTTTTTTAGACTTTGGAAGCACTGAATACAATTGAAGTTACAATAATTAGATGGTTCAATTAATAATGTAAATGGTTTAGCCAATGGTAAAATATCTATTAAGTTCTGTCTTTTATATTCTTTTAATTCAGTATATTTTATCATTCAAATTTCCTTTTCTAATTGCTATTTTACAATACCATCAATAAAATCTTTCTCTGTAAATGCTTCTTTATAACTTATAGGCAATGGCTTGCCATAAAATTTAGACATATAATCTCTTATAAATACCTTATTTTCTCCTGAAAGACATGTTGCACAATGTTTACCAAACCATTTTATACTTAAACCTCTTTCAATAATATCTTTCAATGGCTCTTCGAAAATATTTCCAATGGAAATATGAATAAATGGACATGGCAATATATCTCCATATCTTGTTAAATGGACCACATTTGTCACCGAACAACAGCCTCTATCTTGTCCATAAGTAGGAAATGTATCTCTATGAACGACTGGGTACTTATTTCTAAGGTTTAATAAGAATTCGTTATCTTCTGGAGTAATAAGGACTTCTTCTTTTCCTTCCCAACGTCCAATTGCCCTTGCTATCATTATATCTAAATTAAATCCATTATCGTTCGCAAACTTTGCAAGTTCTTCTGTTGCCTTTGTCTGACAATTTTGATGCGAAATAACCGTCTGAATTGCAACTTGAATCCCTGCTTCCTTTGCAATAAATAATGACTGCTTAGCTTTTTCATATGTTCCGGGAATTTTTCTTGTCTGTAAATAAACTTCTTCATCTATACTATCCAGACTTATTTTCATCTTATCTAACCCTATTGACTTCAAATGTTTAGCTTTTTCTTCTGTAAGTAATAAACCATTAGTACTCATTGATATATGAAATTTCTCTGGATTTAAGGCATAAATTATATCATCAAGTTCATCAAAAAATAGTGGTTCACCTCCCGAAATATTAAACTGTGCAAGTCCCATCTCATCAGCTTGTCTAGCAAACTCTTTCAAATCATCTAATGTTAATGCCCTCTCTTTCGGAGCATAATTTGAGTTGCTACAATGAGAACAATTCATATTACACTTATAACTATAACAAAAGTCAATTGTTGTTGCACTTTCACCTCTAGCTAGCTTTTCATCATATTTTATTATTTTTTCATATACCAGTGGTTTTTCTTGTTTTAATTTTTCTCTCCTAGCATTTTCTATTGGTTTTCTTTGTTCTTCATTTACTTTTATGCTCATATTTGTCTTTGTCTCCTTTTAATTTTAAAATGTTAATGCAAAAACATTTCCTTTTTTTCCATCTTGTTGAAAACTTAATATTTTCTCTATCTTGCGTTTATCTTTTTCAAACTCTAAACTTATATCATTCACAATAACAATTACTGTTTTTATATTTGATGTGCAATATTCATTTAACTTAATTATTGCTTCGCTATTCCCTTCTTCTATTTCATATATAATCAATTCTATATCATCAAATATCTCTATCTCTAAATCCAATAAATCACACTTTTTTAATCCATACCTACATAATTCTTGATACAGAAATCTTCCATTTTTTTTGGAATCTATAATTACATTTCCTCTAATTTTATTCTTTGACATATAGTGATATAGATTAAATAAAATCCTATTTTCCCAAAGTTCAATATTTTCTGGTATCACCTCTAATGAAATATCTTTCATATACAGTTTATATTCTTCAATTTTAATCCTAACTGGCATCTTCATTATTTTATTATAAATAAGATACATACATCTGTGAGTACCATCTACTATATTAAATCGTTTTTTTTCTCCGTACATCACATCAATCGGTGCTTTTTCAAAGTAACTTGACATAACGTTTCTTTGTTCTTCAAAAAAATAATAAAGTTGTTGATAATTTTGTATTACTTCTATGTTACTGTTAAAGTTTAAATCTAAAATTCTTCTAAATTCTGTATAGGACTCTATATCTCCCTCTCCTGAATCTAAGTATTTATATAATTGCCAATATATACTATCATTTGCAATGCTTATATCGCGACTTTCACTTATTTGTTCTAGTATAATATCTCTACTAATCATATTTTCCTTTAACATTTCTAATGTACTTGAAAATAAATATTTCCAAGAAATCCATACAACCACATTTTTTTCGTCTTGCGATACTATATCACTATTTGCGTTTAAGATACTCGTATATCTTGGAATTAAAACTTCTTCGTTTATATTCTCTCCTATAAATCGATTATAAATATCAATCATTAAATAGTAATCTGAGCTTGTTTTAATATTCCCACAAGGCAAAAAAATTATTTTTTCATATCCTATAGAATAAAGATTATGTGCAATTTCAGCATGCCACAAAGCATTATGCAAACATATAACTACTATTTTATTATCCCTATCATATATTTCATCCTCTTCCAAAATTCTTATAGGAATAGTATTATTTTCATCTACTATGTTTTTTGCATTTCTATCTAGATATTCAACCACCCTATATCCTTTCTTAATCAAGTATTTTTCTAACTTTCGCCCTAGATGTCCATACCCATATATAATAAATTCTTCTTTCTTTGTTATATTATAAAATTCTTTCTGCATTATTTGCTCTCCTGCTTTATCCAAATATTACACGTTATATAATCTCTTCCATTGAAGCCTACTGAAAAAGATTTTTCAAAAATATATCCTTTCTTTTTTAATGTTTCCTTGTTTAATTTAATATCTTTTGTGAGCATAAACACCTTATCAAATATACTTGTATCTAATATCTCTATAATTTCTGGATATTTACTTTCATCAAACAAGCCTATTCTTTTCTCAACTCTTATGTCTGCTTTATTATTCAAGTCACCATCTATATGCATAAGCTTTTCTAGTATTTTTATTCTCTCCTCCGAAACACCTACAATTAAGGAGTTACCACCATTCTTTTTAAATAGACTTCCTATTACACCCAAATCATTTAAAATGGTAGTTAATTGACATGTTCTGAAATTAAAAAAACCGTATTCAAAAAATAATTCTTTACCTATTTCATTAATTACTTCTTTATATAAATTATAATAAAATTCTTTTGAATCATATGCATATCTGTAAAATAATGGATTTGGAATAGATGCTGTAATTTTCATATCACCATATTCTTTTAATAATTTTTTTGCCCAATCTCTATTCAAAAACTTATCATAGCTTTCCTTTGATACTCTTAGCGGGATAAAATGAAAACACTTAGATACTAAAAATGATACCCTATGTTTTCCATCTGTTAGATTGTAATATCCCTTTTCATTCCAAACTGCCTCCACCGCATTACGTACAAAAAAATCAGGATCTATTTGCATTGACAAATTCATTTCTTCATATACTTGTGCTCTGTTTCTAATTATATTTTCTTTCCAAGCATCTGTTAAAGAAATATCTCCTATCATCTTTGCTGATAACATGCAAAATTCCTTAATATAATTATCAAGGCTTTTTCCTTCTTTTCTAGAGAAATACTCAAACATCTCAATATGTGTAAATAAATTTAGTATATTTAAATCTCCCCATATCTTTCTAGTCCCTACCATTATATCAGTATATATAAATTCTACTGGAATTAACGCAATTATCATATCCCCTTCTTCTCTAATAAATCCATTATCTTCTAAGATGCATTTTTTTATATTTGTGCAAGGTATTTTATCATATTCAATACTTTTTTCTTCTAAAATGTTCTCATAAATACTATTAATAAAGCTTAGTTCCTTATTCATCTTGCCCGACAAGGATGAATATGGCTTATAAATAACTCTATTAAAGTTATTCTTTTGAAGTAACTCTACTATACTGTCATGTTCAAATACATTTTTCACTGCAACTATACAAATGTATTCTTCTTTTTCTTTAAAATCTATTGGTATTTCATCTGCTTTCCAAACTTTACAGCCTAGAAATTCTTTGATTTCATCTGCACGTTTGTCAATAAATCCTTCAACATAGTATCCCTTACTTACCAATTTATCATAATATCCATGTCCTACTGCTGCAGCTCCATATAATAAAATTTTTGATTTTCTTGTAAATGAAAAAAAATCCATATTGTTCTTACCTTTCTTAAACTATTACTTTATATATTTAAGCTCCTCTTTACAATTGTCCAACAAAGTATTCATAAGATTTTTAACTTCGTAACTAACATAATACTTATTACATAACCACAAAAATGCATTCGGTAAATCCTTTATATCGTTAATATTGATTTCAATTTTCATATCGTTAAAGTAATTATTAATCTTATTTACCAGACCAGATATATCTTTACCTGCTAAGTATTTCATTAATAGCTTAAACATAAAATAAATAAGTGCTTGCAACTCTAGGTCTTTTGATAAATATTTTGAATTAACCTCTTTACATACATTCATATCACCTTTTGCTATCACATAGTTATTTGGTTTATATAACAATTTAAAGTTATTTTCAACATCCTCATTTGAAATACTCTCTCGAACTTCCAAATCCATATATATGCCATCTTTGTATACAATATATAGTGTTTTTACTTTCTTCTGAACATCTATGGCAGTTATAATTGGTTCTCCATGAAGCTGTACTATTTCATCTATACTGCCTTCTACATTTTTGCCCATAAGTACAATATCTAAATCTGAATATTTATTTTGTGTTCCTTTTGAAAATGAACCACCAAGTAATAACGCAAAAGACTTTTCAATACAATATTCCTTTAACTTGTCCAATAATTCCATATGTTGTTCCATTTTACTTTTATTATTCCTTTCCTACCAACGGCCACATTTCCTCCAGCAGAGAAGACTGCATACTTCCATCCGGAAGCCTAAATGTCTTTGTCCTTGGCGATACCACCTCATCCGGTGATATTATTACATTACATAAAACCGGTCCTTCTACCTTAAGTATCTCCGGCATCAGCTCTTCTAGTTCTTTATTATTATTCATAACATATGATGGTATATTATATGCCTTTGCGATTTCACAAATAGCAGGCATTGATAATCCACTTGTCTCTCCACTTGCTACATAATGCCCTTCAAAAGTATTATTTTGCATTGAACGAATACTTGCATATCCCGAATTATCCCAAATAAATATCTTTATAGGAAGTTGCAAACGATATACAGTTTCTAACTCCTGTATATTCATCTGAAATGCTCCATCACCATTTATCAATACAGTGCGTTTCTTATCATTAGCAAAACAAGAACCTATCGCATAAGGCAGACCAAATCCCATAGAACCAAGTCCTGCCGCATTCTTCATCTTCTGACCTTTTTTTACCTTGAATGCTTGATATGTGATTTCGCCTGCTGCACCTGAACTTTCAGGAACAACCACATCTTCTGATGTTAAATTCTCGCACAACACTTGTGTGAAATAATAAGCACTAACGACATCTTCTACTGATTTATGTTCATCAGTTACTACTGGATATTTAGCTCTTAATTTCTTACCATATGACAGCCATTCTATCCAATCATTCTTTTGATTATCCCAGTTTCCTTTAGCAACCTCTTCTAATAATGCTTTCAAATAATCCTTCGCATCACAAGCAGTTTTTTCTTCTACTTGCTCTATTTTCATACGTTTCAGTTCATTTTCATCTATATCAATAATTATTTTCTTTGCATTCTTTCCAAAATTTGCTTCATTAAAAGCTGTAAGACTTGTATCTATTCTACTTCCTACAGATATCAACACATCTGCTTCTTGTAAAATAAGGTTTGCTCCTCTATCTCCCATTCCACCTGGATGACCTACATATAATTCTTCATCCTCTCCAAACATATCTATCGTTTTCCAAGTTGTTTGAACTGGCATAGGAACAATCTTAAGTAACTCTTCTAATAAAACTGTTGCATCTCCCATTTTTATACCATTTCCAGCTAATATTAACGGCTTCTTTGCACCCTTTAACAGTTCTATCGTCTTTTTTACAACAGTATCAATACTCGTTTTATTATCTTCTTCAGGCACATATCCTTGCAATGTAGATTCATCTACCATAGCCGCCTGTACATCCAGCGGAATAGATAACCATACAGGTCCCATTCTTCCATTAGTTGCTTCATAATATGCTTTTTCCAAATGATAACGAATTTGCTCCGGTTCCATAACCTGCACAGCATACTTCGTAATAGGCTTTACCATGTCGATAATCTGTACTTCCTGCGAACCTATCTGGCGAACACCTTTATCACCTATCAAATCTTCTCTTTTTGCCTGTCCCGAAATAACAAAAATAGGCGTAGAATCAATCCACCCTGCAGTCACTCCAGTAATAGCATTTGTCGCTCCCGGACCCGAGGTGGTTAATACCACACCTATATTGTTTGTATGTTGTCCATAAGCTTCTGCCGCTATCGCCGCTGCCTGCTCATGTAATGTACAAATATATTCTATATCTTTCGACTTACCTAATGAATCTACAAGATGCATAGCACCACCACCCGGTAGCATAAATACATGCTTTGTACCTTTTTCTGCTAAAAATTTGAAAACATAATCTGATAATTTTATCATTTCTACGTGCTCCCTTTTACTTTATCCTATATATTGTGTAACATTATGCTCCACATATTCTGCCAATAAATGACCAATAAATATATGCGCTTCCTGTATTCGTGGCGTTATCGTGGATGGTACCTTAATTATATAATCACAAATATCATCAAGCTCAGGTACGTCAAATTCACCCATTAGCATCACTGTATATATGCCTTGCTTCCTCGCATATCTAAGAGCTTCTAAAACATTCTTTGACTTTCCACTTGTCGAAATTCCGATTAATATATCACCGACATTTCCTTTAGCTTCTAATTGCCTTACAAATATTCTCTCATAGCTATAGTCATTTCCTACAGCTGTCAATGTAGATGTATTTACTGTAAGTGCCTCTGCATTCATAGCAGGTCTTTCCTTATAGAATCTACTGATAAACTCTGTTGCTATATGCTGTGCATCTGCTGCACTTCCGCCATTACCACATAAGAATAATTGTCCTTTTTGCTTCATTACACTAAGAATGTTATCTGCCAGCTTCATAACCGAAGATATTAGTTCTTGGTCAGATGCCATCCTTTTAAATATATCGGCATGTTCTTCTAATCTTTTATAGAAATAATTTTCCGCAGAACTATTTTCATTTAAATTCTTCAAAATACCTATCAATTCCCACAGTCCGCCCTTACCACCTGCTGACTGAAGTATTATATCTGCTGCTTTTTTAGCTGAATCAATAGCATCTGCTGGACATATTCCCACACCAGCATATGTTAAAGGCTCAACATCATATTTGCCATCACCTATATAACAGATTTCTTCCCTTGATAGACCTATCTCTTTTTCCAATAATTCTAAGGTCTGCTTCTTTTGTTTTGTTCCTTGATAAAAGTAATCCCAAGGAAAACGATTCTTAAAATAGGAGACGATTTCTGTATCCTCTCCTGTTATCGCTGCTAAAAGATATCCTTGCCTTTTCAGTTCAAAAATAGCATCTATATCCTTCAAATTTATATGCTTCTGTTCTTTTCCTGTTATATCGACAATAACTGTGCCATCTGTCAACACACCGTCTATGTCAAATACTACTAATCTTATCATTTTGCCTCCATGCAACTATTCTGATTACAGACTCTAACCTCTTAACTTTGCTTTAACCTCTAACTCTGCTGCACTTAACACCTTTTCACCTGTACCCAAAATCTTCTCCACTGTCCTTACCTGTTTCACTAACTCCGTTAACTCATCGGGTTCAATTGAGGCCTTCTGGTCACTGCCATACATACTCTTATCCATAGTAATATGTCTCTCAATAGATGTTGCTCCTAATACTGCTGCTGCAACACTAACTAATATACCCTCTTCATGTCCACTATATCCTACTTTGCATCCATAACGTTCTTTAAGTGCATCCATAACCCTTAAATTAGCATCTTCATCCTTCATTGGATAAGTACTGTTACAATGCATAAGTTCAAACTCGCAATTATGCTTTTTGAATATCTCTACTGCATGGTCTACTTCTTCATAAGTACTCATACCTGTTGCTATAAATGTATATCTTCCTTCTTTTGCCACTTCTTCTAATAACTCATCATTTGTAAGCATCGCTGAAGCTATTTTATTGTATTTCAAATTAAACTGTTGTAAGAAAATCTGTGCATCTATATCCCAAGCCGATGCAAACCATTCTATCCCCTTTTCCTTACAATAACTATCTATTTCTCTATATTCTTCTGTTCCAAACTCTAAGCCTTCCTTTTGGGCTCTTTGAGTAGTTCCCCATGGGCTTTCTCTATATCCGTCTAAATATTCTTTAGTATATACCTTGTCCACGGTACGCTTCTGAAATTTCACAGCATCACAACCTGCGCTTACTGCTGTATCAATTAGTTTTTTTGTTAATGACATATCTCCATTATGATTTATTCCTATTTCTGCTATTATAAAACTTGACATATTTTTCTCCATACTTCATTTTATTTACATAAAATTATAACATATTACGAGTACCTTAACAAGCGAATTCACAATGGTATTCACTGACTTTATAAACAAAAATAGCCGAAGAAAAATTATTTCATTTTTCTCCAACTATTTTATAGAAAATATTTTAATTATTTCTTAAAACTCAACCTCACCAGTGATCTCTTTAACGCAGCCTCAGCTCTCGCCATATCCACGCCGGGACCACCTTCTTTAATTCTTCTTTCAGCACGAATTCTGGCTTCCTCTGCTCGATTTGCATCAATCTCATCAGGCCATTCTGCCACCTCTGCCATAACCTTTATCCTATCCTTAAGAATAACAACAAAGCCCGACATAACAGCAGCTTCCTTCACGCCATCTTCTTCGTATATTTTAACCACTCCCGGCATCAATACATTTGTCATCGGGATATGATTCTTATATACACCTATTTCACCTTCACTAGTAGTTAATTCCAGAAAATGTGCCTCTCCTTCATAAAAAACTCTCTCAGGTGATATGATTTCCAATGTAAACAATTTCTCATCTGCCATACTGACACCTATGCCCTTCCATTATTTCTCGCATTTTGCAAGTACGTCATCTATACTTCCTGCATTTAAGAAATAGCTCTCAGGAATATCATCGTGCTTTCCTTCTATTATTTCCTTGAAGCCCTGTATTGTTTCATTAATAGGAACATATCTTCCTTCAAGTCCTGTAAACTGTCCAGCTACGAAGAATGGCTGTGATAAGAATCTTTGTACTTTTCTTGCTCTGGATACAATAAGCTTATCATCTTCTGATAATTCATCCATACCAAGGATTGCAATAATATCCTGCAATTCTTTGTACTTCTGTAAGATTTCCTGAACAGATCTTGCCACCTTGTAATGCTCTTCACCAACTATTCTTGGGTCTAATATTCTTGATGTAGATTCAAGTGGATCTACCGCAGGATAAATACCAAGCTCAACTATCGAACGTGAAAGAACTGTTGTTGCATCAAGATGTGCAAATGTTGTTGCTGGAGCTGGATCCGTTAAATCGTCTGCAGGTACATAAACAGCCTGAACAGATGTAATAGAACCGTTCTTTGTAGATGTAATACGCTCTTGTAATGTACCCATTTCAGTCTGTAATGTAGGCTGATAACCTACAGCTGAAGGCATACGTCCAAGTAATGCTGAAACCTCTGAACCGGCTTGTGTAAAACGGAAGATATTATCAATAAATAATAATACATCCTTTCCACCCTGATCTCTGAAATATTCAGCCATTGTAAGTCCTGTAAGACCAACTCTCATTCTAGCTCCTGGTGGCTCATTCATCTGACCGAATACCATTGTTGTCTTATTTATAACTCCTGATTCATTCATTTCGTTATAAAGGTCGTTTCCTTCTCTTGTTCTTTCTCCAACACCTGTGAATACTGAGTATCCACCATGTTCTGTTGCTATATTTCTAATAAGCTCCTGAATAAGAACTGTCTTTCCTACTCCGGCACCACCAAATAAACCGATTTTTCCACCTTTTTGATAAGGACAAAGTAAATCTACTACCTTTATACCTGTCTCAAGCATCTCTGTAGATGTGGACTGTTCCTCAAATGCAGGCGCCTTTCTGTGTATTGGTAAAAATTCAACTCCTTCTGGATTTGGCTTATTATCGATCGGTTTTCCAAGTACATTAAACATACGACCAAGAGTATTCTCTCCAACCGGAATCGTAATAGGTCCTCCTGTTGCTTCTGCATCCATTCCTCTTACAAGTCCGTCTGTCGGGCCCATCGCAATACATCTTACAGTATCATCGCCTAAATGCTGTGACACTTCTACTACTAATGTATTGTCTTTATTTTGAATACTAATAGCTTCATTTATTTCAGGAAGCTTTCCTTCGTTAAATTTAATATCTAATACCGCACCAATAATCTGAGTGACTTTACCTATATTTTTTTCTGCCATCTGCCTAGCTCACTCCTTTACGTTTTCTTTATACTAAGTACTCGTTAAGTACTAGCTTATTGCCTCAGCGCCTGCTATAATCTCTGTCAATTCCTGTGTAATTGAGCTCTGTCTAGCTCTATTATACTTAAGCGACAAATCTGCAATCATATCCATTGCATTGCTTGTTGCTGAATCCATCGCTGTCATTCTTGCACCGTTTTCACTTGCCACCGCCTCAATAAGACCGCCATAGATAATACTACTTACAAACTTAGGAACTATAATATCAAGTACCTCTTCCTCGCTTGGCTCATAATTCATCAGTGTAACCGTATCCTCTTTTGATGTTTCTAAACTTTCTGGAACTTCTACCGGCAAAATTCTTTTAAGCTGTGGTATATGACTCACGGTATTCTTAAAAAATGTATATGCTACATATATTTCACCAATTTTACCATCCGCAAAATCATCCAACATCCTTTTAGAAATCTTCATAGCGTCGCTATATAAAGGTTGGTCAATGATTTCTGAGTAATCTTCACAAATTTCATACCCTTTTCTTGCAAGACTTTCCTTTGCCTTACGACCAACAGCATAAATCAATGTATTATCTGGATTCATGTCCGGATTACCTGTTATTAGCTTAACTATGTTTGAGTTATATCCACCCGCAAGCCCTCTGTTAGATGATATTACTAATACAGCTTTCTTCTTGTCAGGATGTTCGTTTAAATATTTGTGATTAATGTTGCCTGAGCGTGAAAGCACTGATGCAACTGTATCATACATCCCATCCGAATATGGTTTTGCTTCGTTAGCTCTTTCTTTTGCTTTTTGAAGTTTTACAGTCGATATAAGCTTCATAGCTTTAGTTATCTGACCCGTGCTTTGTACACTTGCTTTTCGCCTCTGAATGTCTCTCATTGAAGCCATTCTAAATCACCTCGCTTACTGCTTATTTCTGACTTTTAACTTCTTCTATTGCCGCTATAAGCTTTTGTTCTATCTCCTCATTTAATTCCTTTGTCTCTTTAATAGACTGAGGAATCTCTGGATATTTTGTATCAATATACTCAAATAATCTATCTTGGAAATCAAGTATATCATCTATAGCAATATCTAAAAGATACTTCTTTGTAGCTGCATAAATAATAATTACTTGATATTCTACTGACATAGGCTTATATTGTGGTTGCTTAAGAACTTCCTTTATTCTTGCACCTTGGTCAAGACTTTCTTTTGTTGCCGCATCAAGGTCTGAACCAAATTGAGCAAATGAGGCAAGCTCTCTATACTGTGCAAGCTCAACACGGATAGGTGCTGCTAATTTCTTAATAGCCTTAATTTGTGCTGCGCCACCAACTCTTGATACCGAAAGGCCTGCATTTACAGCCGGTCTAAAACCTGCATTAAACATTTCTGACTCAAGATATATCTGACCATCTGTAATAGAAATTACATTTGTAGGAATATATGCAGAAACATCTCCTGCCTGTGTTTCAATGATAGGAAGTGCTGTTAATGAGCCTCCGCCTAATTCATCTGAAAGCTTTGCCGCTCTTTCAAGAAGTCTTGAATGAAGATAGAATACATCTCCTGGGTAAGCTTCTCTTCCCGGTGGACGACGAAGTAATAATGACAGTGTACGATATGCTGTAGCATGCTTACTTAAGTCGTCATATACAACTAAAACGTCCTTTCCTTGTTCCATCCATTCTTCACCAATAGCACATCCTGAATATGGTGCTATATATTGGAGTGGAGCCAATTCACTTGCCATAGATGCAACTACGGTAGTATATGCCATTGCTCCGTTTTCTTCCAAGGTCTTAACGATAGTCGCTATTGTAGACGCTTTTTGTCCTATAGCTACATATATACAGTTTACCCCTTGTCCTTTTTGATTAATAATCGTATCAATAGCAATAGCTGTCTTTCCTGTTTGTCTATCACCAATGATAAGCTCTCTTTGTCCTCTTCCGATTGGAACCATGGCATCAATTGCCTTAATTCCTGTCTGAAGTGGTGTATCTACTGATTTTCTTGCAATAACACCTGATGCAACTCTTTCTATCTGACGATACTTAGTCGCATTAATTGGGCCTTTGCCATCTATTGGCTGTCCGAGTGAGTTTACTACTCTTCCTACCATTTCATCTCCTACCGGAACTTCAACTACTCGTCCTGTAGTTTTAACTATATCTCCTTCATTGATGTTCTTATGATCACCTAAAAGTACTGCACCTACATTATCTTCCTCTAGGTTAAGTACCATTCCATATACTTCGTTAGGGAACTCAAGAAGCTCTCCCTGCATCGCCTTTTCCAATCCATGTACTCTGGCAATACCGTCAGCTACCTGAATTACAGTACCCACGTTAGATACATCAAGCTCTGTGGAGTAATTCTTTATCTGTTCTTTAATAACCGAACTTATTTCTTCAGGTCTTAAATTCATGGAGCTACCACCTTCTTTATATTGATTTTGTAAGCTGCACATTATACAGCTC
>JAVBUL010000142.1:0-13298 GCA_031555415.1 Lachnospiraceae bacterium
TATTGATTATTTAAAAGGTGTTATGGTCAATAAATCTTTGGCAGGAGAAAAAAGAGTCGATGCAGACCTAAGATTAGAACATGCCGAAGAAATCAAACATAATATTGAAGTTGCAAAAGCATATCTTGAAAAGCATAAAGGCTTCTTATCAAAGAATAAGCGAAGTATAGTTAAAGAAGAATACAAAACAGTTATAGAAGGATATTTAGAATGGAGAGATGTGCTGACGGACGCTCAAAAATCTATTATTGATGATATCAGGGAGAACTTGCGACAAATGTATATAGTTGCGACAAGTCCTGAACGCCAAAATATATCCCTGGATATTGATTCAAAAATAGTGGGGAATCTAGAAATTAAAGGATTAGACAACGTATTTGAAGATAGGACAAATCATCCAGAAGAAGATGATATAATTGTTAAGGATGGTGGGTATGTTGATGTGGAATGCGTGGTAAGTCTTGTGGAGGGTAAGTTTTCTGAAAATGAAGAAGAAATTTTAAATAGAAACTCAATTAATTTTAATAAAAACAAGTCTACCATACTTGATATCACAATATGGCTAACTCTTAGAGATGAGTATCGAAACATACTAAAAAAAGTAGCATTAACTGAATTAGAAGAAGAAATTACAATTGTTATACCATTAACTGAGGAACAACAAAAATATCCGTCTATACAGATTTTTAGGATTCATGATGGTATTGTTGAATATTTAGAAGATATTGATAATAATCCATCAACATATACTTTTAAATCGTCAAAATTTTCAACATATGTTTTAAGCTATGGCGATACTATGCAAATCGTTGATGCACCAAAGACTGGTGATTCTCAAAATATTTTCACTTTAATATTAATAATGAGTATTGCAGGTTTAGTATTCGTATATATGGGTAAAACAAAAAGTATGGAAGAGAGAACTATTAATAATTGAAAATGAAAAATAATTGTGATAGAATTAAGTCATATGTAAAAAAATAGAAAAACCTATAAAGCAGGAGGACTAAGATAAAATGGAAGCATACAAGCAGGAATTTATAGAATTTATGGTGGATTGTGGAGTATTGAAATTTGGAGATTTTGTAACAAAAAGTGGAAGAAAAACACCATTTTTTATTAATACAGGATTTTACAGAACAGGTGCACAATTAAATAAGCTTGGGGAATATTATGCAAAAGCAATAAACGAGAAATATGGTGTAGATTTTGACTTACTATTTGGACCAGCATATAAGGGTATTCCACTTACAGTTGCTACTACTATGGCGATTAATAAGCTTTATGGAGCAGACATAAAGTATTGTTCAAATAGAAAAGAAGAAAAAGATCACGGTGATACAGGAATTCTTCTTGGAAGTCCAATTTCAAGTGATGACAAGATTGTATTTATAGAAGACGTTACAACATCAGGTAAGTCAATAGATGAGACACTTCCTATAGTTAAGGCTAATGGAGGAGAAAATATAATTGGTCTTGTTATATCAGTAGATAGAATGGAAAAAGGAAAGTCAGATAAGAGCGCTCTTGATGAGTTAAAAGAAAATTATGGAATGGAGACAACAGCTATCGTAACAATGGCTGAGGTTATAGAACATCTTTATAATAAAGAGTATAATGGTAAAGTTATAATTGATGATACTATTAAAGCTGCAATCGATGAGTATTATGCACAATACGGGGCTAGATAATGACCAAAAAATTAAATTCAAAACGGCTAATAATGGTTAGCCGTTTGTTGTTTGTTGTTTATATGTTTTTCGCATTATATTTTCTACTATTTGCAGAAGCATTTGGAAGAATGGATCAAAGAGATGAATATGCATATAACCTAGAACTTTTCAAAGAAATAAAAAGATACATTAACTGGGCAAATATGAGTGAATATGGATTTAAAGCAATGTTACTAAATATTTTTGGAAACATTCTTTGTTTTGTACCATTTGGTTTTTTTATGCCGATGGTATTTAAGCGTTTGAAAAATGGAATAGTAATAACTATAATGACATTTTTATTTTCGCTATCAGTTGAGATAATACAGCTTGTTTTTAAAATAGGAAGCTTTGATGTAGATGATATTTTGTTAAATACCTTAGGTGGAATAATAGGATATATAGGATACTTTATTTCTAAGATAATATACAAACAAATGGTAAGTAAAAGTAAAGGTAAGGGTATATAGATGAATGTAGTAGTAAGAAAAAAAGGTTCATATAAGTTTACGGATAAGGGTGTATCTGTAGGAGGAGTGATATCATGCATATACTTTCTAATGGCATTTGGGTTGATATTATGGGCATCATATATTTCATATAAGTCAAAAGGTAATTCTGGAACTGCGGTTGGAGCACTTGGGATGACTGCATTTTTAGTTTCAACAGGTGGATTTGCATTAGGAATAAGAAGTTTTAAGGAAGAAGATGTGTTTTTAAGATTTCCATGGATAGGAACTGTTGGAAATGCAATTATATGGCTATTTATGATAGGTGTAATATTGGTAGGAATTTAGTAAAAGAGTAAAAGTGGAAAGAAATATATATAAAGGAAATGGTATAGTATGTACGAAAAAAGATATGAAAGTATGAAGATATTTAGCGAAAGATTATGTAAACAAATGGATTTCATAATGGAGATAGATAAGCTTAAAAAGATTGTAAGACAGTCATATATATCAGATGCTTCAAGAAAAGAAAATGATACAGAGCATTCATGGTCTTTAGCTATGATGTGTGTGATTTTAAGTGAATATGCAAACGAAAGTATTGATGTATTAAAAACCATTAAAATGGTGCTTATACACGATATAATTGAAATAGATGCAGGTGATACTTATGCATACGATACAAGCGGAAATGCAACTAAAAAAGAGAGAGAAGAAAAGGCGGCAAATAGGTTGTTTAATATACTTCCATCGGATCAGGCAAAAGAGATGCGCATGCTTTGGGATGAATTTGAAGAGGGAAGTTCAAGTGAGTCAAAATTTGCAAATGCAGTAGATAAAGTTCAACCAATTATGCTTAATGATATAACATCAGGCAAGGCATGGAAAGAACATGAGGTAAGAAAGAGCCAAGTTGAAAACAGAAATGCAGCTACAAAAGAGGGCTCTCAGACTTTATGGCAATTTTGTCAGAATCTTATTGATGAAAATATAATAATTGGTAATATTATAAATGACGAAAAAAGATTCGGCTAAAGCCGAACTTTGCAAGAATATTAGATTCAGCTAAAGCGGAATATAATATTCTTGCTGGAACAATTTTGAGAAGTTTCATATTAACTAAAATAATTATAGGAGAGGTGAGAATGAGCTATATAACATTGTTTAGTGAGAAAAATGAAGAGTTAAAGGAAAGATATGAGCTTATCATGTCTAGGATTTCGGAAATAAAAAGTGAAAATTCAGTTAAAGAACCATATCGTGATTTTTTTGTAAAGTGTTCATACAGATATGAGTTGATAGACAAGCTTGTTAAGCTTGCTATGGCAGATGAATATAGAAAACTTTCGGAAGAAAGTTTGGTAGAGATAAACAAATCTATATATGATGAAATTGCGAATAATTATGATAATAGTTATTCAAATCCTGATTATGCGATCAAAACATTAGGTGAAGAATTTGGAAAATATCTTATGGTAATGGCGGCTGATATAGAGAAGTTAATAGAACCGGCATTATCCTGTGTTTTAGAAAAAGTAATAATAAAAGCTGAAGAATTTGTAGAGATATATAATATTTTTGAAAATGAGGAAATAGAAGAAAAAAGTATTAAAGAGGTATTTTATTGGTTTGAACATGATTATTCAGAGGTTTTAAGCGAATATGCTGTTAAAGCAATGCTAGATCCGGAGTGTGATTTTGCTACAAGTATTATTATGGATTCAGATTTAAGTGATTCCAGATACTTGTATTTTTATGGTGAGTATATAAGTGAAAATGAGATAGAAACTTCAAAGTTATTAAACTCATTTGATGAAGAAAAGATTGAGCAAATATCAATGATATATGCTTCGGGATTTATTAACGGTTTTATGGTTGAAAGAAAGAATCTCTTTATAAAAAAAGCATTAGAAATTAGATATCCTATTGGTTTTGAAAGGGTGGTTAGGTCTGCTATAAAAAGATTTAGTGCAGCGGGTTTGAAACCGGTAATTAGAAGAGTTAGTTATTTGTCCACACCAGCCAATAAGCAGTTTGATTATGACCATAGATTTGATCAAGGCTTATGGTTAGATAAATGTATTAAGGATATAAAAGTTGAATTTTATAAAAAAGCTTTTAAAGAATACAAGGAGTTAGCGAGTCTTATGGCAGGTCCTGCTGTAATAGAAGCATTTGGTGAAAAACCATTTAGTCCGCAAAATAAAGAAAGCGCAATAAAGCTGGATGAAAAACAACAACAATTAAATATAGAATTTACAAATGAGTATATGCAGGTTATGCAAGAATATATTAAAAAAGAAGAAAGAAGCTTTACAATAATAGCATATCCAATTCCTGAAATAGGAGAGCAATACAAAGAAATTTTTGATGATATTAATATGGTTAATACACTTGATCAAAGTATCTATAGGAATATCCAGCAGAATTTAATATATGCTTTGGATAAAGCAGACTATGTTGAAGTTAAAGGAAGAAATGGAAACAGAACAGATATTAAAATAAAGATGCATGAGATTGAAAATAGAGATACAGAAACTTTGTTTGAGAATTGCTTGGCAGATATAAATATACCTTTAGGCGAAGTGTTCACATCTCCAAAGCTTGCAGGTACAACAGGAAAACTTCATGTTAGTCAAGTGTATTTAAAGGGATTTAAATATATAGACTTAGAACTTGACTTTGAAGATGGAGTTGTAAAGGCGTATAGCTGTAAAAACTTTGATGAAGAAATGGCAAATAAAACTTACATTAAAGAAAATCTTTTATATAACCATGAAACACTGCCAATGGGAGAATTTGCAATAGGAACCAATACCATGGCATATATGATAGGAAGAAAATATGACATTATAAATCTTATGCCAATTCTTATTGTTGAAAAAATGGGGCCTCATTTTGCAGTAGGGGATACTTGCTTTTCTCGTGAAGAGGATAAAGCGGTATATAATCCTGATGGAAGAATGGTTATTGCAAAGAGTAATGAGATATCTGATTTAAGGAAAACAGATATTGGAAAGGCATACTTTAATTGCCACACAGATATAACAATTCCTTATGACGAATTAGGAAGTATAATTGTTGTATCGCCCACTAATGCAAGGATTTCACTAATTGAAGAAGGAAGATTTGTTCTTTCGGGAACAGAGAAACTTAACGAAGCATTAGATAAAAATTAATATCTAAGAGATTGACTTGAAAACACATATCAAGTACAATATAAAAGAAATATTTTAAAAAAATTTATAATTATAGCAGAGAAATATCATTTATATAAGTAGTGTATTACTTTGCTATCTAGGAAAAAGGAGATAATTAACATGGCTAAAGTTGGTATTGTAATGGGAAGTGATTCGGATCTTGACATCATGAGCAAGGCAGCACAGGTATTAGAAGAACTTGGTGTGGACTATGAAATGACTATTATTTCAGCACACAGAATGCCTGACATTTTCTATGATTATGCTAAATCAGCAGAAGAAAAGGGTATGAAGGTCATTATTGCAGGAGCAGGTGGAGCAGCACATCTTCCAGGTATGTGTGCGGCGATATTTCCGATGCCAGTAGTAGGGGTTCCTATCTATACGAAGTCACTTGGTGGTGTTGATTCATTATATTCAATTGTACAGATGCCGGGCGGAATACCTGTTGCAACTGTAGCGATAAACGGTGGTTTAAATGCTGGTCTTTTAGCAGCAAAGATTCTTGCTACATCTGATGCAGAGCTTTTAGGAAAGCTTAAAAAGTATTCAGAAAACATGAAAGAAGCAGTAATTGAAAAAGCACAAAAATTAGAAGAAAAAGGTTATAAAAACTACAACAACTAATAAAGGAGAATTGTACAAAAATGGATTATAAGAACGCTGGAGTAGATATTGAAGCAGGGTATAAATCAGTAGAATTAATGAAGGAACATGTTAAAAAAACCATGAGAGCTGAAGTTTTAGGCGGTTTAGGTGGATTTTCAGGTGCCTTTTCTATGGAAAAGTTCAAAGATATGGAAGAACCAGTTTTAGTATCTGGAACAGATGGAGTTGGAACAAAATTAAAACTTGCATTTTTATTAAACAAGCATGATACAATCGGAATTGATTGTGTTGCTATGTGTGTTAATGATATCGCATGTGCAGGAGGAGAACCATTATTCTTCTTGGATTATATTGCATGTGGTAAAAATGAGCCGGAAAAGATTGCAACTATAGTTAGTGGTGTTGCTGAGGGTTGTATTCAGGCGGGAGCAGCATTAATCGGCGGAGAAACAGCAGAAATGCCAGGTTTTTATCCGGTTGAAGAATATGATGTAGCAGGTTTTTCAGTTGGTGTAGTTGATAAAAAAGATTTAATTACAGGACAAAGTATAAAAGCAGGAGATACACTTATTGGTATAGCATCAAGTGGTGTTCATAGTAATGGTTTCTCATTAGTTAGAAAAGTTGTAAAGATGACAGAGGAATCTTTAAATACATACTATGATTCACTCGGCACAACACTTGGAGAAGCACTTATTGTACCAACTAAGATTTATGTAAAAGCATTAAAGAGTGTAAAAGAAGCAGGAGTTACTATTAAAGGATGTAGTCATATAACAGGTGGCGGTTTCTATGAAAATATTCCAAGAATGCTTCCTGAAGGTGTTGAAGCTATAGTAGATAAAAATAGCTATGAAGTTCCAGCTATATTTAAAATGCTTTCAAAAGATGGAGATATTGCAGAGGAAATGATGTACAATACATTTAACATGGGTATTGGTATGATTTTAGCAGTTGACCCAGCAGATGTAGAAAAGACAATGAAAGCTTTAGAAGAAGCAGGAGAAAAAGCTTACATAATCGGTAAAACACAGGCAGGAACAAAGGGAGTTACATTATGCTAAGAATTGGTGTTTTAGTATCTGGAGGAGGTACAAACCTTCAAGCTATTATTGATGCCGTTTCAGATGGAAAGATAACAAATACATCTATTGAAGTAGTAATAAGTAACAATAAAAACGCTTTTGCCCTTACAAGAGCAAAAGATAATAATATTGATGCAGTTTGTGTATCACCAAAAGATTTTGACACAAGAGAAGATTTTAATGAAGCCTTGATAAATAAGGTAAGAGAATATAGTCTTGATTTGATTGTATTAGCAGGCTGTATGGTGGTTTTACCGCCGAAGCTTGTTAGTGAATATTCAGGAAGAATAATTAATATTCACCCTGCACTTATTCCATCGTTTTGTGGAAAAGGGTTTTATGGTTTAAAGGTACATGAATATGTACTTGAAAGAGGTGTAAAACTCACAGGAGCAACATGTCATTTTGTAGACGAGGGAACAGATACAGGTCCTATTATTGAACAAAAGGCAGTTGAAGTATTAGATGATGATACTCCGGAAACATTACAAAGAAGAGTAATGGAGCAGGCAGAATGGGTGATATTACCAAAGGTTATTGATGATATTGCAAATGACAGAATTAAGGTAGTAGATGGAAAAGTAAAACATACTTAAAAGTTGAAAGGATGAACTATAGATGAAAGTTTTAATAGTAGGCAGTGGCGGAAGAGAACATGCTATAGCTTGGAAAGTAGCTAAGAGCAGTAAGGTGGATAAAATCTATTGTGCACCTGGAAATGCAGGTATTAGCAAATTTGCAGAGTGTGTTAATATTGGTGCTATGGAATTTGATAAAATGGTTACATTTGCAAAAGAAAATCAAATTGACTTGACTATTATAGGAATGGACGACCCATTAGTTGGCGGTATAGTTGATGAGTTTGAAAAAGCAGGACTACGAGTATTTGGACCTAGAAAAAATGCAGCTATATTAGAAGGTTCAAAAGCATTTTCAAAGGATTTAATGAAAAAGTATAATATACCTACAGCTGGGTACGAAAACTTTGATTCACCAGAGAAGGCTTTAGAGTATCTTGAAACTTCTAAATATCCTATTGTTTTAAAGGCTGATGGATTGGCACTAGGAAAAGGAGTTCTTATCTGCAATACAAAAGAAGAAGCTCAGGAAGGCGTAAGAACACTTATGTTAGATAAGCAGTTTGGAGACGCCGGAAATACTATTGTTGTAGAAGAGTTTATGACAGGAAGAGAAGTATCAGTACTTTCATTTGTTGATGGAAATGTGGTGAAAATCATGACATCTGCACAAGATCATAAGAGAGCAAAGGATAACGATGAAGGTTTAAATACAGGTGGTATGGGAACATTTTCACCAAGTCCGTTTTATACAGAAGAAGTAGATGAGTTCTGTAAGAAATACGTTTATCAGGCATCTGTAGATGCAATGAAGTCAGAAGGCAGAGAGTTTAAAGGAATCATTTTCTTTGGTTTAATGCTTACCAATGAGGGCCCTAAAGTGCTTGAATATAATGCCAGATTTGGAGATCCAGAAACACAGGTAGTTCTTCCAAGAATGAAGAATGATATAGTTGAAGTATTCGAAGCTTGTATAGATGGAACTTTAGATAAAATCGAACTTGAATTTGAGGATAATGCAGCAGTGTGTGTGGTATTGGCATCAGACGGTTATCCGGAGCATTATGAAAAGGGATTCGAGATTACAGGTTTAGAGAATTTCAAAGATAAAGATAGTTATTATGTATTCCACGCAGGAACAAAATTTGAAGGTGAAAAAGTAGTTACTAATGGTGGAAGAGTTTTAGGTGTAGTATCAAAGGGTGAAGACTTAAAATCAGCAAGAGCAAATGCATATGAAGCAACAAAGTTGGTTTCATTTGCAAATAAATACATGAGAACAGATATAGGTAAGGCAATAGACGAAATATAGTTAATATATGCTTTACAAATTAATGAGGGAGAAAATTGTGAAAAACTTGTTTTTCACATAACGATTTAGGTGACTTCGTAGGTAGAACTGCGAAATGCAAGGGAGAAAGTTCTTATATGTGCATTTCGCAGAATGTCTATGAAACGCATGGGAGGATAAAATGCAAGACAAATTATATAAGAACTTGTATAAGCTAAGGACAAATATCACTTGCTATGTTTTGAGTATAGTATTGATAGGTGGCCTTTTTGCGTACTATACACCGATGGATATATTTGGTTATACAGAAAAAACCGGTATAGTGCAAGTTGATAGTACACTAAATGTAAGAGTAGGGGCAGGAACAACATATGAAATATTAAAATCTGGTGGTTCAAATGTATATCTTACACCAAATTATGTTGTAACCATTATAGGAGAGGCAACAGCAAGTAATGGTGCAAAATGGTATAATGTAAGATTTGTATATACAAATGGTTTGACATTAGAAGGGTATGTACACAGTGATTATGTTAAAGTTACAGAAAGTATTGACTATCAGCCAGACGCAGATTTTGAAAAATATATGACTGATCAGGGATTTCCAGAAAGTTATAAGGCATCACTGAGAATTCTGCATACAAAATATCCAAAGTGGGTGTTTATTGCAGATAAGATAAATTTGGAGTGGAATGATGTTGTGAATAATGAGTATGTGATAGGACGAAGTCTTATCTCAAAAAATTCAATATCGTCATGGAAATCAACGGATACAAAAGCTTATAATTGGGATACAGGCACATGGTATGGATTCGATGGAGATTCATGGGTAGCGGCATCAAAGGAGTTAGTTGCTTATGCACTCGATCCAAGAAACTTTTTAGATGAAGATTATATTTTTCAATTTGAAACATTATCTTATAATAAAAGCTATCATACAAAAGAAGGATTAACATCATTAGTAAAGGGTACATTCCTTGCAACAGGAAGTATTTCAAATGATGCAAGTGGAAATATGTCATACATAGATGCTATTATGTCTGCTGCCACTGCATCAGGAGCAAGTCCTTTCTATCTTGCATCAAGCATAATTCAAGAGATTGGAACTGCAGGAGCAAGTAAAAGTATTACAGGAACAGAAACAAACTACAAAAATCTCTATAATTATTATAATATTGGAGCATATACAACAGCTACAGCAACAGCTATAGAAAATGGATTGATATTTGCTTCAAAGACAGATGCAGCTACCGATAGACCATGGAATACCCGTCTTAAAGCAATTGTAGGTGGTGCAAAGTACACAGCAAATGGTTACATTAATATTGGACAAGATACATTGTACTATAAAAAATTCGATTTCGTGGGAACTTGTTATACTCATCAATATATGACTCATATAATAGGAGCAAGGCAAGAGGGGCTAATAACATCCAGAGGATATTCAGCTGACTCAAGAAATTCATTAAGTATTACATTTAAGATTCCTGTATTTAATAATATGCCAAGTACAGTTTCAGCGATACCTACAAAAGATGGAGGTCCAAATAATTGTTTGAAGAACATTAGTTTATCAAATGGAAGTATAACTCCTACATTTGATAAATTCACTACAGAATATGATGCAATAGTGGAAAATAATGTTGGTGAGATAACAATTAATGCCACAGCGATTGACACAAAGGCTACGATTACAGGAGCAGGTAAGCAGTCATTAAAGGTAGGACAAAATAAAATAACAATTAGTGTAAAAGCAGAAAATGGGGATGTAAGAAACTATGTTATTACAGTAGTTAGAAAAGAAGGAGAAATTACAAATAGCGAAGAACCTACTACAAAGCCAGAAGAGCCTACGACCGCAAAAGTAGTTAAAGTGAAACCAAATGGGGTAAAACTTGATGAAACAAGTAAGTTAGTTACGGGAGTATCAACAGGAATAGATGCTTCAAAATTAAAAGAAAAATTTGTTGTAGAGAATGCTACTGTTAAAATTACAGATAAAGATAATAAAGATAAAACTGGTAAGGTAGGCACCGGAGATAAGGTTAAAGTAATAGATACAAACGGTAAGACTGTTTATGAGTATACAGTGGTAATATATGGAGATGTAAATGGAGATGGCGAGATATCAGGGAAGGATGCACTCTTAATTAGAAAACATATCTTGAATATGTCAAAGTTAACTGGCTCATATGCTACCTCTAGTGATATAAATGGAGATGGCGAGATATCAGGAAAGGATGCGCTATTAGTAAGAAAGCATATCCTAGGAATGTCTAGTATATTACAATAAATAATACAATTGGAAAGGGCTAAATATGATAACAAATATAAAAAAATTAACGAAAACTTTGATGATGCTACTTATATTATTTACACTAGTTATATTATCAAGTGTAAAATTAATGGCAGCGGATTTTAATGCATCAGTATCATCAGCAGAAGTAACTCAAGGAGAAACAGTGACCATAACGTTGAGCTTTTCTTCTGATGTAACAATTGGTATGTATGATTTGAGTTTGGAATATGATGCAAATATATTGGAATATGTAAAAGGTGCTGATGGTGGAGGTGGAGGTTCTCTAAGAATTTATGAAGATACCATATACACAAAATCACAATCTAGAACAATTGAATTTAAGGCAAAGGGAGTCGGAAGCACAGAATTAAAGATAATTCAACTCGGTGATGTTATTGATTTAGATACAGCTGATTTAAATGTAAAAGCTTCATCAGGTAAAGTTACAGTTAAAGCACCTGTAACTGCATCATCAAACAACAATCTCTCAGGCTTAGTAGTATCAGAAGTATATGACGATGGAACATCAAAAGTAGTAACATTAAGCCCTGAATTTTCAAGTGGTGAAACAACATATAACTTACATGTACCACATAATGTAGCGAGACTTGCATTATCAGCAACTACAGAAGATGCAAAAGCAACAACAGCTGTTTCAGGAACAAGAATGGATGAAGGTGACAATAGCACAACCGTTACAGTAACAGCCGAAAATGGTTCAGTTAAAAAGTATATAATATATACAAAGAAAGATGCTGCGCCACAAGAGGAACCAACACCTGAACCACCGGCAGATGAAAGTAGAAATATAACATTTGAAGGAAAAACTTATGTTATTACAGATATAACAGAAGGTGTAACTTTACCGGAAGGTTTTGAAACAAGCAGTATGGCATATAATGGAAATGATATTGTTATAGCTACTGATTTAGGAAAAGTACTAAAGCTTGTTTACCTAAAAGACGAGGGTGGAAATGCAAAATTTGCGATTTATAACGATACAGAAGGTTTTTTACCTTTTGTTACTTATGAAATAAGTCAGAGACAATATATTTTACTTGATGTAGAAAATAACTTTTATGAAGGCGAAAACGCGGCTATAAATAGCAGTAAAATAAGCTTGGATATTATCAATATTAATGGTTATGATGTAGAAGTATTCACAGTTATCGGAAAAGAAGGACTGTACATTGTAAGAGGAATGAATTGGAATAGTGAAATAAATTACTATTTTTATGATAAAAATGATGGAAGTATGTTAAAATACTTTAGTATAGGCAATGATGAAAGCGTAGATGATGGTAAAAATATTTCTGATGTTTCATCTACATTGAAATCACAAGCTGATGCTTATGAAAAGAGAATAGATAAGAGAAATATAGTAATATATGTTGCGGGAGTATTATTGTTACTGATGTTTGTGGGTATAATAGTACTCATAATGAAAATGAAAGGTGATTTCTTTGCTGAACATGAAGAAGATGATGATGAAGAGGCAGCTACCTTAGAAGATGAAAGTGAAGGAAACAATATTCAAGAAAGTAGCATTGAAGAGAGTAATGAAGAAGAGAGTAATTTAGAAGAAGGTAATGCAGAAGAAATCAATGAGAACGAAATAGAAGAAGATATAAAGAGTGAAAAGCATGAAACTGATGAGATTGCAGAATCACTTTCAGAGTCAGTTTTAGAGGCTTTAGCAGAAGAAATCGCAGCAAAAGAGGCTGTAGATGAGCTGGAAGAAGTGGAAGCTGTTGTTGAAGAAACTTTAGAAGAAGTAGTAGAAGAAGAAATAGCAGAAGAACCAGTAACAGATGAGGCAATAACAGAAGAAACAACAGAAGAACTAGAAATCGAAGAAGTAAAAGAAGAAGTTTCAGAAGAAATTGCAGAAGAAATTAAAGAAGAAGCTTTGGAAGAAGGGGCAATAGAGGAAGATTTAAGGACTTTAGAATAAGATGAGTTAGATAAAGCAAAATATTATATGTTAGAAAATTTATTAAATAAATAGAATCGCCAAAAATATATGAATGATAGTAAGTTAAGAATATGAAGGAAAAATTTACAAAAATTGAAAA
>JAVBUL010000154.1:0-12765 GCA_031555415.1 Lachnospiraceae bacterium
AGAAGTATTTGGAATTAATAAAGATACAAGGGTGTTACGTGTAGATTTTTATGTATATAATAAAGACGCTCGTATTGAGTATGGTGGAGTAACTAATGAATACTTTTTTGAAAACATACTTAGCAAAGCGGGAGGAAGGACAGAATTTTCAGTATTTGAGGACGAAATAACAGGGGTAAATATATGGTTATCTATCGGAAGTTTAGGGGAACGTATAAATATAGAAATAGTAGAAAATGGTGATATATATATAGGAGGGATACTTGGCGGTTACATTTTTATATTTAAGGGTGGAGAGAATGGAGTTTCAAATGTTGTTGATTTTGTAAATTATATAAACGATAACTATGAAGGAAAGATTACCTATTTTGACAAATAGTTAATACTAAAAAGTATTAAACAATAGTGAGTCAATTTAGTTTTACCATGAACCAGAATATGTAGAACAAAACGACAGAGGAGGAAAATAATAATATGAGTTTCATTTGGAAAAGTAGTATCATTTTATACGCAGTTAAAGCATTGATTTTGATTTGGCTTCCATTTGCAGGCGAAGGAAGAGATATCTTGGGTAAGGTGATTATTTTTTGGGGTATAGGATATTTATCAAGTATAATTTTTATACCAATGATACTATTGGTAATAGTACTTACTATTGTGTACAAGAGCAGCAAAATCGGATATTACTATTACTTTTATGATGATCATAAGCAAAGAAAAGCTAGTTTGATAATGATAGCATGTATAATATCAGAAACTACAGCAATATTATTAAATTTAAAACATTACAGTGATATAGGATATTATATTTTTTTTACAAATATTATAGCAGTTCTTTTTATTTTAACAGTTGGATTCTCGTACATACTATGTAAGAATGATTATATGAAAAAAGTAGAAAAACAAAGACTTATTGAGGTTGGGTAATGTTAGAGGTTTTATATACTTAAAGAAAGGTATAAAAAATGAAAAATAAAGTTTTATATAATCTGCCATATAATTTACACCGTTATATACTTCTGTTAGGCATGTTTGTAATGGGGCTAATGTATGTATTCCCACTAGCTGATTTAAGAGCATCAGTATATGCGAATAATACTACTCAAGATGATTTATCATATGGTTTTACAAGTATGTTTAAAGAAGTTACTTTCCTACTTTTGTTTGGTGTGCTCATCTTTATTTTTTTAAAAGAATTTAAGATTATATCTATGCCAGCAATACTAATTTATGGAGTAGTAGTATTGATGAGAGTGGGAATACCGTTTCCGCAATATTTTGATTATAATTATGTATTTGATCATTTATTTTGGCAAAACAAATCAAATCTTCTGATGAGATTTACATATTATATTAGAGTGGCAGGAGGGGGAGATGACCCTTTTTCAGCAAAAAGGTGTGAAGTAGGTCAGATTTTATGTGTTGCTACATTTTGTGTAATGCTGCTAATGATAGTGGTGACTTCGGTAATGCTTATAAAAGTATATATAAGAAAGTATATTAAAAAAGAAGAAGGCGAATTTTATTAAAAAGCAATGGGTACGAATTCATAAAAAATGCAAGTTTTTATAATAGTTTTAAGTAGGGAGAAAGTTACAATTTTGAGGAAGAATTAGGTTGTTCCTATGTATTTAAAAGTGATGAAGATGGAGTGTCTAGAGTAGTAGATTTTGTAAATTATATAAATGATAATTATGAAGGAAAGATTACTTATTTTGACAGATAGTTGGTAAAAAGCATTAAGTAATTTTGAGAAAGAGATAGAAGCTTAAATTGTAACAACGGGTGTGATTGGTAGAATCGCACCCGTTAAATATATCAAGACTAATTTAACTTCATCCTTAATAGTGAACTAATCTTCTTATACACCAAAAATACAATTATTGATACGAGTACGCCTTTTACAATATTAAACGGTGTAACAGCTAAAACAATAAGAGTAGTAAGATTTGAAATAGCTGGGTTTATAGCTGCACCCTGATTTACAAATGAATCTATATTTGAATGAAACATAGCCGCAAATGCAGGTAAAAGTATAAAAGCATTAGTAAACATAGCGGTAGCAGTCATAACTAAAGTTCCAATTCCCATAGATATAAGTGCATTAATTCTGGTCTTTTTTAAGTGATATAAAATAGAAGCAGGAATTACAAATGCACAGCCTACTATAAAATTAGCAAACTCGCCTACAAATGCAGTGCTTGTTGGTTTAATAACACATTTAATCAGGATTTTTAAAACTTCAGCAAAGGCAGCAGATACAGGCCCTAACATAAATCCACATATAAGTACAGGAATTTCGCTTAAGTCAAGCTTGTAAAAATCAGGAGCAAAAAAGAGTGGAAACTCAAAATACATAAGTACAGCAGCTAAAGCTGAGAAAACGCCAATAAGTGCAATTTTCTTGGTATTTGCGACCGGAACGAAGTTAGGTCTTTTTCGTTTGTAATATCTTTCGAATAAAAATGCTAATACAAAAAGTATTGCGGTAAAAACCACGACAGAGATTGCAAACCCTGCTTTGCTTTGCATTGCGTCGATAAAACTGTTGCATAATTCTTTAAATTTGTTCATGTTGATTCTTCCTTTCTTATTACAAAAATTGGATTAGAATGAAAATTACATGGGAAGAGTGTGACCATGTTGGACACACATAAAAGCCCCTAGATATAATCTAGGGGCGGAATTGATTTGTTCATGAGAATACTTGGTTTAATCAATATAATTAAACCAAAAAAACACTTCTATCATCCAGACTTTACTGTCGGTTTTGGAATTTCACCAAATCAAACGTAAAAATACGAGTCGCGGACTATACCGCCGGTCAGGAATTTTGTGCTAAGCACAATCACCTTGCCCCGAAGAATTTTCATATTAAATTTTACTATATTAATATATGCGTTATTAATTAATATGTCAAGTATTTTATACTAAGAATTTAAGCTTGCCAAGTGGTCATTTTTACATTGACTTATTACATGTTAAAGATTAAAATAGGAACAGGAAATAAAACTATTGATTTAAGTGTGCATTTAGCGCAGAAGGGAGTAAATGTGAGAAAATATATTATATCAACAGATTCAACAGATGACTTACCAAGAAACTTTATTAGTGAACATCAAGTTTCGATTCATCCATTGAATTATATTATAAAAGATAAAGAATATGGATTTGCTCTTACACAGTTATCAAGCCATGAATTCTATGAGGAAATGAGAGCAGGGCAAATGCCAACGACTTGTGCATCTAACCCTGAATATATAACACAGCTTATGACAAAAAAGGTAGAAGAAGGCTATGATATTTTACATATAAGCTTTTCATCTGCACTTAGTAGCAGTTATAATAATGCAGCGATATGTGCAAACGAAATTATGGAGGAGCACCCTGAAGCCAAGATAATAGTAATAGATTCTATGTGTGCATCATCAGGGCAAGGGCTTTTAGTAGAAAGAGCAGTAAGTCTAAAAGAAAAAGGCTTATCAATAGATGAAGTTGCGCAGTGGGTTGAGGATAATAAACTAAAAATAGTTCATCATTTCACAGTGGAAGACTTATTTAATCTTATGAGAGGTGGAAGGATATCGAAAACCACAGCAGTAGTAGGAACAGCACTTAAAATTCAGCCTATTTTACATGTGGATAATGAGGGAAGACTTGAAAATATAGGAAAAGTAAGAGGAAGAAAAAAAGCAATCACTACATTGGTAGAATCAATAGAAGAAAATATAGATAAAGAAAGTGATGCACCTATTATTGTTACGCACGCAGATAGTCCTGAAGATGCATTATATGTAATTAATCTCATAAAAGAAAAATATCCAGATAGGACGATAATGCAAACGGACATCGGACCAACTATTGGTGCGCATTCGGGTCCCGGAACTATGTTGGTGGCATATTTAGGAACAGGAAAGACAGACTTATAGATTGGAGTACATACTAAAATGGAAGTAAAATTAAAAATACAAATAAAAACCAAGGAATTATTTAACTTTATGATTTATCACACATATACAAGTTTTAGTGGCTATATTGGACTGCTTTTAAGTATATGCGCTATATTTGGATTGATAGCTACATGGAACTGGAATAGCATAAACTCCTCATATAGGTTGGTATTAGCATTGACAGCATTGTTGTTCACAGTAATACAGCCAATTACATTATATCTTAAATCAAAAAAGCAGGCTAAGTTAAACGAAGCAATAAACAAGCCTTTAGAATATGTTTTTAATGAACAAGAAATTAAGGTTAGTCAAGGCGAAGACAGTGTAAATTATTCATGGGATGAAGTTATAAAGATTAAGTCAACCAAACTTAGTATTTTTGTATATGTTTCTAAGTATAGAGCATTTTTATTGCCAAGAGAAGATTTTGCTGAAGGTGATATAGCTAAATTAAAAGATCTTTTGAATAGAAAAGGAACATCTGTTAGAAGCATGAGTTTTGGAAAGATTAACTAAAAATAAGGATAAAAAATAATGTTTACAAAAGTAATAGAAAGTAACAGTGCAAAAGAGACTTTTGAAATTGGAAAAAGTCTAGCACAAGAAGTCAAAAAGGGTTCTATAATATGTTTAAATGGCGATTTAGGTGTAGGAAAGACAGTATTTACACAGGGATTTGCCACAGGTCTTGGTATAACAGAGTCAATAAACAGTCCAACATTTACCATTGTTCAAGAATATTTAGAGGAAGAAACATCAGCTAAGTTTTCCTTTTATCATTTTGATGTATATAGAATCGGTGATATTACCGAAATGGATGAGATAGGTTACGAAGACTATTTCTATGGAGAAGGGGTTTGCCTAATAGAGTGGGCAGAACTTATTACTGAGATTATCCCGGAGAATGCGATATACGTTACGATAGAAAAGGACTTAGAAAAAGGTTTTGATTATAGGAAGATAACACTTAAAACCAGCGAGGAAAGGCAATAGCATGAAAATATTAGCAGTAGAAACATCGTCATTAGTGGCTTCTGCCGCCATTGTGGTTGATGATATTATGATAGCTGAATACACAATGAATTATAAAAAGACTCACTCTCAGACCTTATTGCCAATGATTGATGAAATATGTAAGATGACATCGTTTGAGCTTGAACAAATTGATGCGATTGCTGTTTCGGCAGGACCGGGGTCATTTACAGGTCTTAGAATAGGAAGTGCTACAGCAAAAGGTTTGGGTTTGGCACTTTTAAAACCTCTTATACATGTGCCCACAGTAGAGGCTATGGCATATAACATCTTCGATACGGACAAGCTTATATGTCCGATAATGGATGCAAGAAGAAATCAAGTATACACAGGTATATATAAAAACATTGAAGGAAATGTAGAAGTAATAAAAGGCCAGTGTGTAGTGATGATAGATGAACTTTTAGATGAATTAGAAAAAATAGGAAAAGAAGTTATATTCTTAGGCGACGGAGTTCCTGTATTCAAGGAAATAATTGATGAAAAATTATCATTACACCATATATTTGCGCCTTCACATATGAATAGACAGAGGGCAGGGGCGGTTGCGGAGCTTGCAAAAAAATATTATGTTGAGGGAAAAATAGAAAATGCTGATGACCATAGTCCGGACTATCTAAGGTTGTCACAGGCGGAAAGAGAATTAGCAGAGAATGCATCAAAACAATCCTAAGAGTGTAATTATCGAAAGGATGAGTGAAGAACATTTAGATAAAGTAGTCCAAATAGAAAGTGATAGTTTTTCAATACCATGGTCAAAAAAATCTTTTGAAGAATCATTGGCACTTGATTATACAATCTTTCTCGTTGTAATGTTAGAAGATACAAAGGAAATTGTAGGATATATTGGTATATATAAGGTATTTAATGAAGGCGATATTACAAATATAGCAATAGATAAAAAATATAGGGGTATGGGAATTGGAACAAATCTTATGCTGGAAGCTATGAATTATATTAGGAAATTAGAAATCAAGGATTTAATGTTAGAAGTAAGGAAAAGTAATCTAGTAGCACAAGGTTTATATGAAAAAGTAGGATTCAAAAGTATTGGAATTAGAAGGAATTTCTATGAAAAACCGTTAGAGGATGCTGTGATTATGTGGAAACAAGACATATAATTACCAATAGAAAAAAAGCAAAAAATATTATATACTATCATCAGGAGAAAACATTGTTTGCTTGATACGAATATGTATCAGAAAGGCACTGGTGAAGAAATGCGTAAATACAATAAAAATAATAAAGTTTTAGAAATAAAATGCAACTGCTGTGGTAAAGATTTAGAAGTAGAAAAAGGTTTTATAAAGTCAGGAAACTTCTCTGTTAATTATGATTGGGGATATTTCTCATCAAAAGACGGAGAAACTCATAAATTTGATATTTGTGAGGAATGCTATGACAAGCTTATAAAATCATTTACTATACCAATTGATATAGACGAAAATAATGAGCTTATGTAATAGTAAGAGATGGAGGTAATAATGTTAGATGTGTGTTTGCTAGGATGTGGAGGGATGATGCCCCTGCCAAAGAGATGGCTAACGGCGCTTATGACAAGATATAATGGAAGTAGTTTACTTATAGATTGTGGAGAAGGAACGCAGTTAGCGATAAAAGAGCAGGGTTGGAGTTTTAATCCCATAGATATAATATGTTTCACACACTATCATGCAGATCACATTAGCGGATTGCCGGGTTTATTGTTAACCATGGGTAATACAGACAGAACAGAACCTGTAGTACTTATAGGACCTAAGGGGCTTGAGCGAGTAGTAACTTCACTTAGAGTTATTGCGCCAGAGCTCCCTTTTGAATTGAAATTTATAGAACTTACTGAAAGTATGCAGACTTTAAATATTAAAGGTTATAAAATAGATGCATTTAAGGTTTCTCATAATATTGTATGCTATGGATACAATATTTCTATTGAACGACAAGGAAAATTCTTAGTTGAAAAAGCAATTTCCCATAATATCCCAAAAGAATACTGGAATAGATTGCAAAAAGGTGGTATAGTAGAAGATGGAGGAGTAACTTTTAGCCCTGACATGGTTTTAGGAGAACCACGAAAAGGTTTAAAGGTTACATATTGTACGGATACAAGACCACTTCCGATTATAGCACAGATGGCAGAAGGCGCTGATTTGTTTATATGCGAGGGCATGTACGGAGAAAAAGATAAGGAAAAGAAGGCCAGAGAATATAAACACATGACCTTTATTGAGGCAGCAAATCTTGCAAAAGAGGCAAAGCCAAAAGAGATGTGGCTTACACATTATAGTCCATCATTAGTAAGACCGGAAGAGTTTATGGAGGACGTTCGTGAAATATTTAGTGCAGCATATCCAGGAAAAGATGGAAAAGAAAGAATCTTGAATTTTGAAGATTAACTTCTTATTTTAGGTATTACATGGAGAGGAGATGACTTAGTGTGGGAAAATTAAAATATGTTATGACGATTGCACTTATTATGGTATTGTTAGTTATAGCTTATTACTTATACATTAATAGGGAAACTGACAAGGGTGAGAAAAAGACTGATTCCGAAATCACAGAGATAGATAAGGTTTTGGCAAAGGATTTAGAAAAAAACTACCCAAAAACAGCAAGAGAAGTGGTAGCACTTTATATATCGATAGAAAAGTGCTTTTATAATGAAGGACCTAGCGAAAAGCAGCTTGGACTCCTTGCATATAAAGCACAACAGTTAATGGACGAAGAGTTAAAAAATGAAAATGAATTTGATGATTATTATGAAAGATTAGTAGCTGAAGTAGAAGAATATAAGTCAAATAATAAGACCATATCAAACACTATACTGGATAAAGCATCGGACGTTCAGTATTCTGTAAAAGATGGTGTGAAATCTGCGAGTTTAAACTGTATATATTATATAAAGAAGTCATCAGGTACAGATAAAGTTAAAGAGACATATATTCTAAGGCAGGATGAAGAAGAAAGATGGAAAATACTAGGTTGGATGGTTACGGAGGAATAGATGAAAACAGATAATGATATATGTATATTAGCTATAGAGACCTCTTGTGATGAAACAGCGGCATCTGTAGTGAAGAATGGAAGAGAAGTATTATCAAATATAATAGCATCACAAATAGACTTGCATACATTATTTGGAGGTGTTGTACCTGAAATAGCTTCAAGAAAGCATATTGAAAAAATTAATCAAGTAATAAATGAAGCACTTAAAGAAGCAGATAAAACTTTGGATGATATAGATGCAATCGGTGTGACATATGGCCCGGGGCTTGTAGGCGCTTTACTGGTAGGAGTGGCGCAAGCAAAGGCAATAGCATTTGCAAAGAAGAAACCACTAGTGGGAGTGCATCATATAGAAGGACATATATCTGCAAATTACATAGAAAACTTAGACTTGGAGCCACCATTTATATGCTTGGTGGTTTCTGGTGGTCATACACATTTAGTGGTTGTAAATGATTATGGAAAATATCAGGTAATAGGAAGAACTAGAGATGATGCAGCAGGTGAAGCATTTGACAAGGTGGCAAGAGCAATAGGACTCGGATATCCGGGAGGACCAAAGGTGGATAAACTTGCAAAAGAAGGAAATCCACATGCAATAGAGTTCCCAAGAGCAAATATAGAGGGGGCACCACTAGACTTTAGTTTTAGTGGATTAAAGTCGGCAGTTTTAAATCATCTTAATATGTGTCAAATGAAAAATATTGAAGTAAATAACGCAGATATAGCAGCATCTTTTCAAAATGCAGTAGTGGATGCTTTAGTTTCACGTGCAATGATGGCGTGTAAAGAGTATGGAATGGAGAAATTTGCTATAGCAGGTGGAGTTGCATCAAATTCAGCGATAAGAGTAGCTTTTGAAACAGAGTGTAAGAAAAATAATATAAGCTTTTACCATCCGTCACCAATATATTGTACAGATAATGCAGCAATGATTGGTGTTGCGGCATATTATGAATTTTTAAATGGTACAAGACATGGTTGGGACTTGAATGCGGTTCCGGGATTAAAATTGGGAGATAGATAAATGAATACAACAGCTATAATTTTAGCAGGTGGAAAAGGCAAACGAATGAATAGTGATGTAAGTAAACAGTATTTACTTATAGATGAAAAGCCTATTTTGTATTATACAATTTTAGCATTTGAAGAATCTGCAGTTGATGAAATTATATTGGTTACAGGAAGTGGAGAAGAACAATACTGTAAGTCTGAAATAGTGGATAAGTACAATTTTTCAAAGGTGGTCAAAATAGTACATGGTGGCAAGGAAAGATACAATTCAGTTTATGAAGGATTAAGAGCAATAGATAAAACGGATATTGTACTGATACATGATGGTGCAAGAGCCTTTATTACGCCGGAAATAATAAACGGAACTATTGAATGTGCTATAGAATACAAATCATGTGTAGCAGCAGTTTTATCAAAGGATACTGTCAAAATTTCTGATGAGGAAGGTTTTGTAGAATCAACTCCGATGAGAAATCATGTATGGCAGATCCAAACTCCGCAGACATTTGAGTTTGAATTGATTAAATCAGCATATGCCTATGTTTTAGAAAATCTAGAAACTAAGTATAATAATACTGTTATCACGGATGACGCTATGATATTAGAATTATATGGAAATTATAAAATTAAACTTTATGAATCATCATATGAAAATATTAAAGTAACTACACCTGAGGATTTGGCTATAGGTGAATCTATCCTTATGAGTAGAAAAAAAGATTCGACTAAAGTCGAAATATAGAAAGTTATGAGTGTTAATGAAAGTAGAAGAAAGTAAGTATTTAATGCAAGTGAAACCATTACTTAGAGAACTTCTTGACCAATTGTTAATAGAGTATTCTTATGTATCAATTTTGGCAGTGGATTCTAAGGCTAAAAATTATGGTGTTTCTAATTCTGGAATAAAAGTTGGAGCAAGTACATTATTAGGAAATAGAGGATTTGTAATAAAAGTATATGATAAAAAAGGTTATTGTGAATACTCATTTAATCAAATATCTAAGGAAATGATTAAAGATATATCTAAAAAAATCAGTATGGAACTGATTCCTATTACATCAAAGCTTCCAAAAGATTTAGAAGAAAGTGAATACGCCCAAATTAAAGAAGAAGAAAACTCGTTTTCAAAGTCAACACAATATGTGATTTCACCTGAAGAAAAAGGTGATGAAGCAATACTTAAGATACTTTCAGATATTAGAGATAAAGGAAAAGCAATAGATAGCAGGGTTATAGATTGCAGTGTGAGTTTTACATATTGTACATATACTAAAATTTTTCTCTCGAAAAAAAAGGATCTTACACAAAATATAATGTGGTCAACAGGTGGAGTATATGCAACAGCTGCAAAGGATGAGGAAATTAAAAGTTACTATAAGTCATATTCAGGACTTTGTGGTGCGGAAAAGCTAGATGAAATGGGGAATGACGTAGAAGCTAGCGTAAACACAGCACTTGAGCTTTTGGATAGTGAACCAATACCACCTGGAGAATATGATTGTATTTGTACTCCTGAGGTTACAGGTATGATAGTCCATGAGGCATTTGGTCATGGTGTAGAAATGGATATGTTTGTAAAGGATAGGGCACTTGCAAAGCAGTATATTGGAGAATACGTTGCATCGGACATAGTTACTATGCATGATGGAGCGGCGGGGGCAGTGCAGACAGCTACTTACTTTTTTGATGATGAGGGTATAATTGCAAACGATACAGTTATTATAGAAAATGGTATTTTAAAAGCCGGTATTTCTGACAGTCAAACGGCTATGCATTTGGGAACAGCTCCAACAGGTAATGGAAGACGTGAAAGCTTTGAAAGAAAGGCATATACACGTATGACAAATACATATTTTGAAGCTGGTAAAGATAAGCTAGAGGATATGATTTCTTCTATTAAGTATGGTATGCTTTTAGAAAATGCCAGCAGTGGAATGGAAGATCCTAAAAACTGGGGAATTCAATGCATGGTTAACATTGCCAGAGAAATAAAAGATGGCAAGTTCACAGGAAAAATTTATTCACCTATAGTGCTTACAGGTTATGTACCTGATTTATTAAAATCAATTACAATGATGTCGGATGAAGTAGAACTAGGTGGAGGCGGTTTTTGCGGAAAAGGATATAAAGAATGGGTAAAAGTTTCAGATGGTGGCCCATATATTAAGGCGAAAATCAGACTCGGCTAAAATAAGAAATAGCAAAACGCTTCAGTAGGGAGGATTATTGTGAAGGATAAAATTAAGCAGGTATTAAATGAAATAGGAATAGTTAATTATAATATATTTATAAAAGAAGTAGATTCAGTGGAGTTATTCTTTATAAAAAAGAGACTGGATATGCGCCGTGGTAAAAATGTGAAAACATACGAGATAACAGTGTATAAAGATTTTATAAAAGATGGAGAACAGGTAAGAGGCTTTGCAGATGCGATTGTTACTCCGTCTATGAGCTATGAAGAGGTTTTTACATTGATACGAGATGCATATTTTTCAGCGGGTTTTGCAGGTAATCCATATTTTCTATTGCAAAAAGGTGAAAAAGAAGAAATGGTTATTCCGAAGTCAAAACTTATGGAATGTTCTCTTTCAGAGGCAGCACTTAACATGTCGGAAGCAATGTATTCTAACGATACAAGTGATGTAACATTTATAAATTCATCAGAAATATTTGCTACAGAGATAACCAGCCAGATACTTAATTCAGAAGGAATTGATGTAAGTTATAAGGAAAGATATGTAGAAGGGGAATTTGTTGTACAATGTAAAAATGGTGATGTTGATGTAGAAACATATCATTCATTTGGATATGCAGATTTGGAAACAGATGCTTTAAAAGAAAAAGTTAATGATGCTTTTGAATTAACAAGTTTAAGGAGTAAGGCAAATACAGCACCTAAAACAGGTGATTACGATGTGGTTATTTCCGGTAAGGATATTTCTGAGATTTTTTCTTACTATTTTGATAAGTCAAATGCAGGTAGTATATATATGAAATATTCAGATTATGAAGTTGGAAGAAATGTACAAGGCGACAATGTTAGAGGTGAGTTACTTAATATAGAAGCAACCAGCAAAGTGCCATATAGCTTTGAAGGTGTGAAAATGGTAGATAGAACATTGGTTAGAGATGGCAAGTTGGAGTTTATACAAGGAAATGTTAGATTTTCATATTACTTAGGAATAGAGCCTACAGGTAGCTATGGTTGTATGAAGGTTAAAGAAGGAAATAGGACAATTGAGGAACTTACAAGAGATAAGTGTCTTCATATAGTAAGTTTTTCGGATTTTTCAATGGATACATTATCTGGTTATTTTGCAGGAGAAATAAGACTGGCATTTTTAAATGACGGCGAAAATATAATACCGGTTACCGGTGGTTCAATAAATGGTAAATTATTAGAGGCTCACAAGGATTTTGAATTATCAAAAGAGACTATAAAGGAGCTGGACTATGAAGGTCCAAAAGCGATAAAGCTTAAGAATGTTAGTGTTGCGGGAAGCTAAAAAAATCCCCTAAAAGTCGGACTTTAAAAGAACTGAAAAAAGATTGAAAAAATAGTTGACAGATTTATAGATTAATGCTAATATATATCTTGCTGACGCCGAAAGGTTGTCAGCAAGACAAACTAAATAGTAAGTTTGGAGAGGTATCGAAGTGGTCATAACGAGGCGGTCTTGAAAACCGTTTGTCCGCAAGGGCGCGTGGGTTCGAATCCCACCCTCTCCGTCACATAGGAATCATCAATGATTACAAATCAACGATG
>JAVBUL010000176.1:0-3401 GCA_031555415.1 Lachnospiraceae bacterium
ATGGTTGACTCAATGCAAGAAATTTGCGAAAATTCAGAGCAGCAAAATACAATGGTATCTTCTATTGGAGATTTATTAGGAAAAATATTAGATGCTGCATATATAGCAAACGATGTTTCACGTAATATGGAAAATGAAATAGCATACCAAAGAGAGATTACAGACAAAGTACGTGAATCATTAAATGATATTTAGGAAAGGATATATGATACAATGAAAACAAAGGTTTATATAGACGGAAGCGAAGGAACAACAGGATTAAGGATTAATGAACGTTTTAAAGGCAGAGATGATATAGAAATACTTACAATTCCAAGTGAACTCAGAAAAGACTTAAATGAAAGAAAGAAATACATAAATGCCTCAGATATTACGTTTCTTTGTTTGCCGGATGTAGCGGCAAAAGAGGCTGTATCATTAGTGGAAAATGATAATGTAAAAATTATTGATGCTTCTACAGCACATAGAACAGCGCAGGGCTGGGCATATGGTTTCCCTGAACTATCAGATGAGTTTAAAAATGCAATAAAAAACGGTAAACGTGTATCTGTTCCGGGGTGTTATGCTTCCGGATTTAATGCTTTGGTTTATCCATTGGTTAAAGAAGGAATCATGGGAAGTGATTATCCTGTTTCTTGTATTGGAGTATCAGGATATAGTGGAGCCGGAAAAGGCATGATAGCAAAGTATGATGATGAAAATAGAACAAATGATTATAATGCACCAAGACCATATGCTCTTACACAGCAGCATAAGCATTTAAAGGAAATGAAGTATATATCAGGTCTTAATGCAGAACCATTGTTTAATCCTATTATAGCTGATTATTATTGCGGAATGGTAGTAACCGTACCATTATATGCTAATATGCTAAAAAAGAATCTGACTCTTAGTGATATGCATGAATTTTATGAAAAGTACTATGAAGGTAAGCAGTTTATAAAGGTTATGCCTTTTGGAATAGAAGAAGAATTAAACGGATTTCTTCCTGCAAATGCATGTGAAGGATGGGATGGGATGGAAATAGTCATAACAGGAAATGATGATAGAATAATGATTTCAGCAAGATTTGATAACCTCGGAAAAGGAGCTTCAGGAGCTGCAATTCAGTGTATGAATATAATGCTTGGCTGTGATGAAAATAAAGGGCTTGAGATATAAGTATTTAGCCGAATCTTTTATTCATCGAATTCTACAACAACAAAAAATCCTCTATCGGTTTGTCTGATATCTTTGACAATGCCTTTAGAGGATTTTAAACGTTCTCTAAAGGTATAATTTGCAGACATTGCAACAGCCGGTTCTAGAGTATAGTAGTAACTACTTGGTAATTTGCCTTCAGAAATAGGAACTTCCTCACCAATAGTGACAAGATTTTCTCGCTCCATTTTAAATTCCATTTCTCTCATTATATAAGTCCTCCAAATTAGTTGATACATAATATATTAGTATACTAAAAAGATAAAATCAATAGAAAAGAAGTAAAAAACTTATAAAAGTTGAAAAATTAACATATGTTAATTAGTTTACATTTAAGTGTTTATGGTGTATCATTATTATATTAGTAGAATGTAGTAGGAGGGAATAGGATGACGTTTAAAAAAGCGCTTTGTCTCTCTTTGATACCTCTGACTTTAATACCGATATTTATACTTGGTATTATTACGTTAAAAATAACAGAGGATAGTGTTAGCGACGATAGTGTGCAATTACTAGAAGAACTTGCAAAATCATCAGGAGACAGCTTGCAAAATTATATCCAAGCACAAAAAAGAGAAATTGCATTGATATCAAATCTAATAAGAATTAAAGAATGTCTTGTTGCTCATGAAAAAGATACTATGACGGACAAGATTATTAATGCGGGTAAAGATGCACTTTCATCATGGGTATCAGCGGATAAATATTATAATTCGTCATATCTCCTTGATGAAAAAGGAGAAGTAATAGTGAGTAACAATGGACTTCATATCGGTGAAAGCTTTGCATCTTATGAAGTATATAAAGATTTTGACAAAGAAAATATTAACTTTAGCGAAGTAAGAGATTCCTTTTTAACAGAAGGAGAAAAAGTTATTTATATTAATAGCCCAGTAAATGCAGAAGGATTTAGTGGGATTTTAGTGATGGAAACGTCACTGGATTTTTATAGTACACTAGTAAATAGTTTATCATTCGGAGATACAGGAGCGGCATTTATTGTTGATAAGAATGGCGTTATAATATGTCATTCTATCACAAAGATACGAGAAGATTCATTAAATGATACAGAGTTTCATGCAGTTATTAGAGCTGCTGTAGAAGATAGCAGTGGAAAGTATGGTATTAAGAACTATGTATATGATGGAAATAAAAGGATGTCGGGGTATTATATAGTTGATAATGTAGATTGGGTATTATTTGCCAGACAGGATATTGATGAGATAAATAGACCAATAGATACTATTTTAAGAACAGTTATATTAATATTTATATCTATTTCAGTTATAGTGGGGTTTGCGTGTTTTATACTTATTAAAGCATTTACAAGACCAATACAAAAGCTAAGAGAAGCATTTCAACGTGCAACAGATGAGAGTGATTATATCGTATGTGAAGTTGTAGGAAATAATGAATTTTCAGAGCTTGCCAACGGATACAACAAGATGATTAATCGACTTAATGCAAAAGAGAGTGAATTACAATACAATTATGATTTGTTGTCAAAGGAACAAGAAAAGACAAACTATTTAGCAATGCACGATTATGTTACTGATGTATATAATTTAAGAGCATTTGAGATTAAGATGAATGAGGTACTGATTTCAGGTAAGAGTGGTGCTGTATTTTATCTAGGGCTTGATGAATTTAAAAATGTAAATAATGTATTTGGACATAATATAGGCGATTTGTGCCTAAGGGAAAGTGCTAAAAGGATTATGACTTTAAAGGGTGAAAATGAGATGTTAGCTCGTACTGGTGGTGACGAGTTCTATATAATTAAAATAGGCGATAAAGAAGAAATTGATATTTATGCAAATGATTTATTAATGAGTTTTAAGACTCCGTTTGTATTTGATTCATTACAGATTAATTTATCGGCAAGTATAGGAATTGCATTATTTCCTTCTGATGCAATAACTACTATTGAAATAATGAAATGTGCAGATACAGCGATGTATGAAGCTAAAATGGATGGCAAGGGTAAATACTGTTACTACAATGAACAGATGACAGCTAGATTAAATAGGTCAAATGAAATACTTGATGTTTTAGAGAGTGTTATAGTAAAAGGGGAGTCATATATGGCATATCAGCCAGAAGTGAGTCTGTCAGACGAGGATATCGTTGCATTTGAAGCATTGATGCGTGTAAACAGCAAAAACTTAGGTGTGATTGCTCCAAACGAGTTTATTCCATTA
>JAVBUL010000130.1:0-4903 GCA_031555415.1 Lachnospiraceae bacterium
ACCATATCAGGATTAGCAAAGTTAATGATTATTACATCATATTTATCTGATTTAATAGCCTCAACAAGCTTATCGCAAACTTCATATGCACTCATTTCAGGCTGTAAATCATAAGTAGCAACCTTAGGTGATTTCACTAAAATTCTATCTTCGCCTTTATTTGGTTCTTCTACACCACCATTAAAGAAGAATGTAACATGCGCATACTTCTCTGTTTCAGCAATTCTAGCCTGTGTCATATTGTTTGCTGCAAGGAATTCACCAAATGTATTATTTATTGATACTTTTTCAAATGCTACTTGCTTATTAGATATTGTCACATCATATTCACTAAAACATACAAATGTTGTTTTTACTCTTTCTCCTCTATCAAATCCATCAAACGCGTCATCACAGAATGTTCTTGTTATTTCTCTTGCTCTGTCAGGTCTGAAGTTAAAGAATACTACTGAATCTCCATCGCAAATAGTTGCTACTGGATTGCCTTCTTTTACTATAACTGTAGGTAAAACAAATTCATCATTCTTTCCATCTGCATAAGAATCTGCAATTGCCTTTACTGGGTCTTCACTTTCATTTCCTATTCCTTTAACAATTGCTTTATAAGCTTGTTCTACTCTATCCCATCTATTATCTCTGTCCATTGCATAGTAACGACCTGATACAGATGCTACTTCGCCAATGCCGATTTCTTCCATCTTTTTGCAAAGCTCTTCCATAAAGCCTTTTCCAGATGTAGGTGCTGTATCTCTTCCATCTAAGAATGCGTGTACATATACTTTTTCAACGCCTTGTCTTTTTGCCATTTCAATTAATCCATATAAATGTGTATTATGGCTGTGAACACCACCATCTGATAATAAACCAAATGTATGAAGTGCTGTACCATTCTTTTTACAATTTTCCATTGCATTAAGTAATGCTTTATTTTCAAAGAAATCACCATCATTAATTTCTTTTGTAATTCTTGTAAGTTCTTGATATACAATTCTTCCTGCACCCATATTAAGATGACCTACTTCTGAATTTCCCATCTGTCCATCAGGAAGTCCTACTGCCATACCACTAGCATTTCCCTTTACAAATGGACATTCTGCCATAAGCTTGTCCATAACTGGTGTTTTTGCTATTGCAACTGCATTTCCTTCGGTCTTTTGATTTAAACCATATCCATCTAATATCATTAAAACAACTGGTTTCTTACTCATATTTGTCTCCTTTATGTTTAAAAATTCTTTTTTAGTATAGCATTTATAACCAACAAAATCAATTAATATCAAAAAGTATATTACACTAAAAAAAGAAAGTTTAAATAGTAGTATTTAAACTTTCTTTTTTATTCTCTGCTTCTTTTAGGCTTACGGTTTCCATGTTCTTCAAGAATTAAATTTTTTCCCGTCTTTTTCTTTTCATCCGGAATATATTCGATTAAATCTGAAACTGAACAGTTAAGAGCTTCACATATCTTATCTATATGCTCTACATTTAAACGTTGTACGATTTCATGATACCATTCATTGATTGTTGATGGTCTAATACCTGTTACTCTAGACAGATCTGATTGTGTCCACCGTCTTTCACCTAGAAGTCTTGATAAATGAATTTTAACCATTGTACCACCTGTTTGTCCCCTACTTATATTATATTTTATCATTCTAAATAAGTATATACTTGTATTTGTTATAATATAACCAAATTTGTTATTTTTATAAAAAAAGAGCAATTAACATTGCCCTTTTTACTTTATTCTACGTATCTTAACTCACCTGTTACTGAATCTATAACTAATCCGTGTATCACTATTTCTGGTGGAATCAATGGATGATTTCGTATAAGATTTACGCTCACTATATTTTTATGGGATTTGAACACACTTCTTCTACTAATAATTCTTTAAGTTCATTCAAATCTTCTTCATTAAAATTTGTATTCCCTGTACCCAGATACCATGATTTAATGTAATTATCAATAATATATTTATATTTTTTAGGTACATGGTTTAATGTCCATATGCCTGCATCGTATTTTGACAGAATTCTTTTTTCATACTTATATGATAAAACACGCCCCAAATTAAGTATATTACTAGCAAAATATCTAGGGATTAATGCATTGAAATCCATTTCTATATCTGATGAAATAGATTCCCAAAAATCGGTTTCAGGAACTAATGGAAAAACATCTTTTATTGGCTTCCCATATATACAAATACCACTTTGGTTTATTAAATTAACATGACATGCAATATCTTCATCCGTAAAATCTTCATCGATTATAAAGTGTTCCTTTATTTCACCACTAAGCATCTTATTATATTGCTCTGCAAAAAAATCACTATAATGAAACTGGCATGGTGTAGGAAATTTCCATGGTTTTAAATCGTTTATATAAATTGCCGACATCTCAAGTGGTGATGGTTTATAGTCTATTTCAATTATTCTTTTAGCAATATCTAACCGTTCGTCTCGTGATATTTTTCTATCACTTACAATGATTATATCTATATCACTACTTCCCTCAACAAAGCAATTTAAAGAAATTGAGCCGTGTAGGTATATACCAACTAATGAACTGCCCAAACTGGATGTCCATATATCAGTCAATTTTTTAATTTGCTCTTTTACTGCAACTGAAAGGGTTTCATAATTTTTAAAATCCATTAATTTGTCTCCTTATTTTATATTTATTGCTTTTAATACTTCACTTGTTGACACTCCATTATATGTAAAAATAAGTTCATGTTAAATACTATATATACTTTTATAAGTTTAACATAAAAACAACTATATATAAAGAGAAAACATGAATACCTGTCACAAAATAGTTGACTTTTTTACCAATACAAATATAATTATAATAATTTAACAAAATAAAGGATGTATTCACATGGATAAACTAGACCTTGTAATAAAAATTGGCTCAATGGCACTGATTCGTAAAGAAGATAATGATATTGATTATAATATACTCTCCCGCTTAAGCTCTGAACTTAAACCCGGTGTTGCTCTAATAAGCTCAGGTGCAACTGAGATTGGTCGTTTAGACTATATAAAACGTACTGGAAAAGAACTAGAAGGTGAAAAAGATAATATTATTACTGATTATGCCGCACAGGGACAAGCTATTTTAATGTCACAGTATAGAGAATATATAAGACCAGAATATTCCCTCCGTCAGATATTAGTTGAGCATACTCATTTCAATGATCCTGCTAAACGTGAGCATATAAAACAATTATTACTTCGTTCAGCAGACCAAGGTGCCGTTTCTATCATAAACTATAACGACACTGTTTCTGCTGAAGAAAACCGTAAATTAGAATTATCTGTACTGCGTGAAAATAAAGATACTGTAGTTGAATGTATTGATAATGATGAAACAGCCGCTGTAATAGCTGATTTAGTAGGTGCAAATACACTATTAATTTTAACTTCTGCGGAAGGTATTTATCGTGATGCTACAGATCCTTCTACATTAGTTGAATCTGTTAGTGGTACTACTGCTGATGAATTAGAATCAAATATCCGTGCATTACAAGCATCATGCATAGGTGCCAGCCGTGCAGGTGCACAAGGAGCCAGAGCTAAGCTTGAATATATTATTCCTGCTGCAAGACGTGGCACTACTGTAATCATTGGACATTCAAGGCATAGAGTAACAGACTTGCTTTCTGGCATTATACCTTGTACTAAAATTTCATTAAAAGCATAAATTATTATATTGAATATAACTGAAGATTTATCTTACTAAAATCAAATGGCTGTCCATGTCCTACAAATAATACTTGACTGCTACGTTGCGTTGTACTGTATCATACTTATATCAACTTAAGAAAGGATACGCACTATGAATGAACTAATTAAAATCCGTGAGGTATCATTAAAATATGATATAACCTCAAGAGCTCTAACCTATTATGAAGAAATGGGTCTTATTAAAAGCACCCGAAGTGATGATTATGCTTACAGGCTTTATGATGAAACTGCTATTAAGCGCCTCGAACAGATTCTTATTTTAAGAAAGCTGAATATTAAAATCAAAGATATTCAAAGAATTTTTCGGTCTGAAAATTCAAATATTGTTCTTGAAGTACTTAATCAGAAAGTAGTCAATATTGATGATGAAGTTGCCTTACTCCATGAATTAAAAACAATTGTTCTTGACTTTATAAAGCAAATTAAAGATTTTGATTTCCATAAGGAAAATGATGTTAAACTGCTTTATGAAAAAGCAAAGGATATTGAACAACAAATTGTAAATGTAGATTATGATGGCAATACCTCAAATGTTAACAGATTACTTGAAGTAACCGAAAAATTAAATAGAGATTCAGACATTAGGGTTATCAATTTCCCTGCTATGAAAATGATAATCTCAGATCAAATAAGAGATATGAAAGAGCTTGATGAATTTGACCGCTTTATAAACGGGGTTGATGTAAAAAACTATATTACTCCAAGAGATTTTATGTATTCAGATGAAGAAAATGGTTGCATGATGTGGTTATTTGCTCCTCCTGAAAACTACAATAATACAAGTAAATATGAAACTATTGATTTTCCCGGTGGATTATATGCTGTATGCTCTGCGAAAGATGGTGATGGGGTTGATATGGATAATACACGCACATCTATTAAGAAATGGATTAAAGATAGTAATTGTTTTGAAGAATCAAATGAAAATAATGATTCCTGTAAAAGATATACGCTTACTCATGTATGCACTCCGAAAATCTTTAAAGAAAAGATGGGTTATCATTTAACTGACTTTTTTGTTCCTATCGTTGTAAAATAGATTTTTATCTTTATTTAAAACCTTGCAACTTTTAACTTTTTTTGCAAGGTTTTTTATTGGCTTTTAATCTATACTTAATATGAAATGAATATTATTAATTGTAAAAAGA
>JAVBUL010000215.1:0-4345 GCA_031555415.1 Lachnospiraceae bacterium
CTGGTTAAATCAGGGTTTGCAATAAAGCATATAGAAGAAATGTATCCGACATTTGGAACATACTGGTTTGAAAGTAGTGGAGGTCGAAAAGGCTTGTCTGACGAACAACTTCATGACCTTTATGATTGGAAGAAGAACCAGCTTGCAGCAATTCCTGCATGGTTGGCTGTGTATTCAGAAAAATAAGTTATCCTACAGTGTTTACTATTTTGAAACAGATATGGATTTAGTGAATTTTATTTCAACATAAATAACTAAATAATAAGCATTTATAAAAAAGGATTCGCCGTAAGGCGAATTTTTTTTGAATAGCAACATATATATTAATAAATTAGGAAGCAGTTTGAGACAGAAGCGAGGTAATAGTGAAAAAGCATCGTGTAAAAGCAGCAACAGTTTCGGCTGTTGATAGACTAAATCTTCCCAAAGACTTGTTATTAGGTGCTATGAATATTGTAGTTACTGGTCAATATGAAGTGTATATTGAGAACTATAAAAATATAGTAGAATATACAGATAGAGTTATAAAAATTCGTGGTAAGGGCTGTAATACAAAGATATTAGGGCAAGGACTTTGCATAGAATATTTTTCAAAAGATGATATGTGTATAAAAGGTTGTATCAAAGAAATTATATATTATTAAGGACGGTAATTATGATACTAAAAATACTACTATATATATCAGGATATTTAAAAGTTTCTATTATCGGGGATAAGAAAGAGAGATTTATAAACCTTTGCTGTAATAGAAATATAGAAATATGGGGCTTGTCAGATATTGAAGATGGTTATCTTTGCTATATGAGTGTTGGTGATTTTAGGAAAATAAAAGGTATAGCAAGAAAATCACATATGAAGATTTTGATAAAGAAAAAGTTTGGACTACCTTTTTTACTACATAAATATAGAAAAAGAAAAGCGTTTGTGGCAGGGATTGTTACAGCGTTTGTTATTGTATACTTATTGTCTGGATTCATTTGGGATATATCAATTGATGGAAATTATTCTTATTCGTCATATGAAATATTGGATTTTTTGAAGCAGAATAATGTATATCATGGCATGAAAAGAAATGACATAGATTGTGAAACGATTGAAAAGAATGTAAGAAACGAGTATTTTGATATTACATGGGTTTCAGTGGAGTTAACAGGAACAAGACTTATTGTACATATAAAAGAAAATTTTGATGATATAAGACAAGAGGATGAGGATGTAAATGCATGGGGAGAAAAAGGATGTAGTATTGTATCTGATAAAGAAGCAGTAATTGAGAGTATTATCACTCGTTCAGGTACACCTCTTGTAAAAGTTGGAGATACAGTTAATCCCGATTCTGTTATGATTGATGGAAAATATGATATTTTAGATGATTATGGAGTGATTCTTCGAACAGAATATTTGAAAGCTGATGGGGATATTATTGGAAGAGTTGTCTATAATTATAGTGAGACTATAGATAGAAAATATATTATGAGAAAATATACAGGAGAACAAAAGACTTTTCATATTTACAGAATACAGGATAATGAAATTAACTTGTTTTCAAATAAAGTTGATTATGAATATTATGATAAAATAGTGGAAGAGGAGCAATTATCCATAGCGAATAATTTTTGTCTACCCATTTATTTTTCAAGTATGACATATAGAGAATATGAAAATATAGAGGTTTTTTACACAGATGTACAGCTACAAGAACTAAGTGAGAAAAAATTATCGGTTTTTTTGGAAAATTTAGCAAAAAAAGGTATTCAAATTATAGAAAATAATGTTAGAATAGAGGTTGGTATAAATGAAGTAAAAAGTACAGGAGAGATAATAGTATTAGAAAATATAGGAGTGAAAATTTCAAATGAGTGAAATAGCTAAAATTATTGATATTGATGTGGCACACGCAAAAGCTGTGTTTGGCAGTATGGATGAATTTGCAAAGAAAATAGAAAAAAACTTAAGAGTTGCGATTATAAATAGGGATTCACAGGTAAGACTTGTTGGGGGCGAAGTAAATGTAAGACGTGCAACAAGTGTAATTGAAAATCTTATTGAGTTAGTTAAAAGAGGAAATATTATTACAGAACAAAATATTGATTATGCCTTATCTTTGACTGTTGAAGATAAAGCGAATGTAATGCTTGAGATTGATGACGATATAATATGCAGAACATCACTGGGTAAACCAATTAAGCCTAAGACAATAGGCCAAAAAAAGTATATTGACAGTATTAGAAAAAATACGATTGTATTCGGAATTGGCCCGGCAGGAACGGGTAAGACTTATCTTGCTATGGCTATGGCGATTACAGCGTTTAAAAATAATGAAGTAAATAGAATTATTCTTACAAGACCGGCAATAGAAGCAGGAGAAAATCTAGGATTTTTGCCAGGTGATTTGCAAAGTAAAGTAGACCCTTATCTTAGACCGTTATATGATGCTCTTTATCAGATTATGGGAGCTGATGCGTATCTTCATAATTCGGAAAAGGGATTAATTGAAGTGGCACCTCTAGCCTACATGAGAGGCAGAACTTTAGATAATGCTTTTATTATACTAGATGAAGCACAAAACACTACACCGGCTCAAATGAAGATGTTTTTGACAAGAATAGGGTTTGGTTCAAAGGTGGTTGTTACAGGAGACTTAACACAGAAGGATTTACCTAAAGGAGTTATATCAGGACTGGATACAGCGGTTAAGGTTTTAGATAAAATAGAAGATTTAGATGTTATTATGTTAAGTAATAAGGATGTTGTAAGGCACCCTCTTGTACAAAGAATAGTAATGGCATATGAAGAATACGAAAAAAAGCAAGTAAAGGATACAAAACGATATGGAAAAAATTAGAAATATAGCACTAACTAAGTATGTAAGGTTTATTAAGCCTGTTGTATATTTATATCTAGCAATAATGACAGTGATTGTATGTGGTTTTTCATCAAATTCATTAATAGAGATGCTATGGGAAAATGAGAGATTTGTTATAGTTGTAATATCATCTATTTGCTTATTAATGATATTATTACAGTTTATTGTTGAAGGAACATCTCTGATTAAAACTTTTGTATTACAACATATAGTCGTTATAGGAATGGCATTGTTGCTATTATTGCCTTACGAATACAGACCGCTATCAGTTATTGCTATGATATTAACTATTTTAGCAAGCGAAAAGATAGGTTTGGTTTGTGCTATTAGTATGTCTATTGCAACGTCGTTTTTAATTATGTCTGAACCAGAGTATTTGTATGGAGTAGCAATTATAATGGTTATGGGATGCATTGCGGCAAACTTGATGTATAAAGGTGGTATTATGGGAATTATTTCACCCATTATATACGTGTTTTTAGTTTTTTTTATAAATGGTATATTTCAGTACTATTTGGAAGAAGAGTTTGATTATTCCTTTGCATTTAAATCATTAATAGGAACTGTTTTATCATTAATAATAACAGTTGTGGTTATTTTATATAAGAAACCAGTTAATTTCAGAAAATATACAAGTGATCATTCAGAGTTGGTACTAAAGATGAAGGATGAATCATTATCATTATATTATCATTCATTGGAGGTTGCTGAGATTTCAAAAGAAGCCGCTCAAATTATAAAATGTAATAAAAGACTTGCGTTTGCAGGTGGAATGATACATGATATTGGAAAGATGAGAGGAAAAGATTACATAAAAGAAGGTCTTAAATTAGCAAATGAATATCATATGAGCAGAGCGTTAAAAGCTATTATCGTTGAGCATAGTACAAAATACAGAAATCCAAAGTCAAAGGAATCAGCTATAATAATGCTTGCTGATTCGGTGGTTGCATCAATTGAGCATCTTAAAAGGGAAGATAAAGAAGTTGACGAGTCTAAGATAATTGAGAATGTTTTTAGGATAAGGATAATGTCAGGCGCTTTAGATGAATGTTCTTTTACTATATCTGAGTTCGCTATGATAAAACAAGCATTCTTAAGCCATTATGGGTTTAATAATGAACTTACAAGTGAGAAAGGTGTGTTATAATGGCAATTGAAATCGAAAAAGAAGTTGAGTATGATTTTGGTTTTGAAGAGAATGAGCTTATCGAGATGGTAATTGATAAATGTGTAGATTATGTCGGTTGTCCATACGAGGTTATTGTAGAAGTTACATTGACAAATAATGAAGCGATAAGAAGTATTAATAATGAAATTAGAAAAATAGATAAGGAAACTGACGTATTGTCATTTCCTATGTTAGAATATGAAGAAGCAGGAAATTTTGATTTTCTTGATGAGGATGAGAATGTTTTTACTTGTTTTGAGCCTGAAACAGGAGAACTTATTTTGGGAGATATTATTATATCAGTTGA
>JAVBUL010000011.1:0-13124 GCA_031555415.1 Lachnospiraceae bacterium
GAAGAAAATGATATTTTAATTCAAAACAATCAAAAAAAGAAGGAAAAAATAAGAAATAAACTTGGCCTAAAAGATAATGTCAAAATATTGTTATATGCACCAACTTTTAGAGAAGATTTATCAATAGAATGTTATAATATAAATTTTAGTGAAGTAATTAAGTTAATAGAAGAGCAGACAAATGAAGAATGGAAAGTTATTGTGAAGTTACATCCTCATTTAAGCGAAACGACTCTTGAATTTAAATCAGAAAAAATTACAGATATTTCAAAATATGATGATATTCAAGAATTGCTTTTAATAAGTGATATTTTGATTACGGACTATTCTAATATTATGTTTGAATTTGGATTGATGGATAAACTCTGCATTTTATATGCAATAGATTATGAAGAATATAGAAAAGAAAGAGACCTTTACTTTCTATTTGATGAATTACCATTTCCAGCAGCTTTTAGTAATGAGGATTTGCTAAAAATTATTATTAACTATAATTTCGACAAATATATATATGATTTGCATGAATTTTATGGTAAAATTGGTTTTGTAGAGAATGGAAATGCATCAGAACTTTTATTAAACAAAATTAAAGCTTTGAAATAAATAGAATGGAGAAAGTCATTGTGAAAAAGACAGAAACTAGCAATAATGTGGTAAACGGTTTATTTTGGAAGTTTTCAGAACGATTTTCGGCACAGATAGTTTCTTTTATAGTTTCTACTTTATTAGCTAGATTGCTTTTACCAGAGGATTATGGAAGCGTTGCTCTTGTGCTAGTTTTTATTGATTTAGCAAATATATTTGTTGTAAATGGATTTAGTACAGCATTGATTCAAAATAAAAATTCAGATGATACGGACTTCTCTACTATGTTTTTTTGTAGTTTTGGTTGTTCTATAATATTATATATATTACTATTTATATTTGCTGAAAATATTGCAGCTTTTTATAAAAGTCCTATCTTGATACCAGTAATTAGGATACTTTCATTAAAGTTACCATTAGCTGCGATAAATTCAATTCAACACGCATATGTGTCTAGAAATATGTTATTTAAGAAGTTCTTTTTTTCCACTATAATTGGAACAATAATATCAGGAATAATAGGAATTTATATGGCATTTAAGGGCTGCGGAGTATGGTCTTTAGTGGCACAATATTTGATAAATTCAGTAATAGATATGATAGTCATTTTTATTACGATTGATTGGAAACCGAAATGGCTATTCTCAAAAGAAAGAGCAAAAATAATGATGAAGTTTGGCTGGCACATAATGATTGGCGCCTTTGCAGATGAACTTTATAATCAGGCAAGAACTCTAATAATAGGTAAGAAATATACATCGTCTTCTTTGGCTTATTACAATAAAGGAACTCAGTTTCCTAGATTGTTCTTGACAAATATAAACAGTTCAATATCAAGTGTTTTATTTCCGGCAATGTCTAACTTAAGTGACAAGCCTGATGAACTAAAGAATTTAAGTCGAAAATTCATTAAAATAGTATCTTTTGTTATATCTCCAATGATGATAGGTCTTTTTGTGGTTTCACCTTCATTGATATCAGTTTTACTAACAGATAAGTGGTTGGAGTGTGTTCCTTTTTTAAGGATAGCATGTATTATGTATATGTTAACACCAATTAATACAGCTAATTTACAAGCGATTAAAGCAATTGGAAGAAGTGATATTTTTTTAAAAATAGAAATTCTAAAAAAGGCTATAGGAATAGCTATTTTGGTTATATCTATGAATTTTGGAGTGTATGTCCTTGCACTTAGTACAATTTTAGTTCAAGTAATGTGTAATTTGATTAATATTTATCCAAATAAAAAGTTAATAAAATATGGATATTTAGAACAGATGCTGGATATTTTTCCGTCTATTATTGTAGCAGTTGTTATGGGAATTGTTATTAATTTATTGTCTTTTTTGGATGTCAGACCTATATTATTATTAGTGATTCAGGTTATAAGTGGGGGATTAATTTATGTGTTTATATCGTATTTGGTTAAGTTAGAAAGTTTTGAAGTGACAAAAAATATTATAAAGAATAGGATTAAAAAAGGGGGTAAATATTAAATGAAAAACATAGCACTTGCAGATACATCAGCAGCCACAATGAATATTGGGGTGGATGTTATAATGGAATGTACTCGTAAAGAACTTTCAGGAATATTGGAAAATAATATAGTATGTACATTTCCAACACATACGCCTATGTGTCATTCATATCAAGTGGGAAAAACTGATTATACTAAATGGATTGAAGAGGCCGATTATAAATTTATATCAGGCACAAATTTGTTGAAAATGAATATGCTAAAAAGATCCCCTTTATGGAATGTAAATATATTTAATTATCGTCCTTTAAAGGATAGTATTCTGGTGGGGGTTGGAAGAGCGGGACAAGTTAAGGAATTGAATTGGTATACCAAATTGCTTTATAAGAAATTATTATCTAAGAATTATATTCACAGTGTACGTGATGAAGAAACAAAGAATATATTGGAGGATATGGGGTTTAGAGCAATTAATACAGGATGTATAACATTGTGGGGATTGACTAATGAATTTTGTGCTAAAATTAATAAGACAAAACAAAAAAATGTGGTTACATCATTTAATTGCAAGAGTCCAGATATAGATAAAGATAATAAAGTAATAAGGTTGTTGAAAGATAATTATGAGAAAATATACTTTTGGCCTCAGACAATAGGAGATATCGAATACTTTAATAAATTATCAAATATTGAAGGGATAGAAATAATATCAAATAGCTTAAATAGGTTCGCATATATTCTTGAAAATGAGGAAGTTGATTATGTTGGAGCAAGGCTTCATGGAGGAATATTTTGCATGCATCATTATATAAGAACAATTATTCTATCAGTAGATTATAGAAGTACAGATATGCAAAAGACTTATAATATTAATTGCGTGCCACGTGAAGATATTAATGAAATTGAGAAAATGATACAAAGTGAACTTGATACAAAGGTTAATGTTGATCAAGAGAAGATTGATGCATGGTTATCACAATTTTAATACATCAATAAGATAGGAGATATATTTATGAATGTAGCAGTTATTTTTGCAGGTGGTGTAGGAAAACGAATGGGTAATAATGAATTACCTAAACAATTTATGGAGGTTATGGGTAAACCCGTTATAATTCATACATTAGAGGTGTTTGAAAAAAGCGAGAATATTGATGCAATTGTAATTTCTTCAGTAAAAGAATGGATTGATTATCTTAAAGAGTTAATTAAGGAGTACAATATTACCAAGGTTTCTGAAATAGTACAGGGCGGAGATACCGGACAAATGTCAATTTTTAATGGGATAAGTAGAGCTAAAGAACTATATTCCGAAGATACAATTGTTTTAATTCACGATGGGGTCAGGCCGTTTATTGATGATGAGTTGATTGAAAAAAACATAAAAAACGTTAAAGCGAAGAGAAGTTCAATATCAAGTGTAATGGCAACAGAAACGTTTGTTATAGTAAATAAAGAAAATGATATAATAAAAATACCTGAAAGAATGGAGTCATTAATAGCAAAAGCACCACAAAGTTTTTATTTGGACGATATATATAAGATTCATTTACGAGCTCAGGAGGAAGGGATATATGATTCTATAGATTCATGTACCCTTATGACATACTATAATCAACCACTATCGGTTGTTCTAACAGATTATGATAATATTAAAATTACAACCCCAAAAGACATAGTGTTAGCTGAGTCTATATATGAACGTAGAAATAAGGAGCAAAAAAATGATGTATAATAATATTTATGTACAGGAAGATTTGAAAACAATAATATCCCAAAAAGTTGATTTTTATAAACTAACAAATAAAAGTGTATTGGTAACAGGTGCTACGGGTATGTTGGCATCGTATTATGTATACACTTTAATGTATTTAAATGATACTTACAATTATGATATCAAAATTTATGCACTGGTAAGAGACAAAAGGAAGTTTATGTCATTGGTAGATGTATCAATACGTTCAGATGTTGTGATTATAGAACAGGATGTATGTGAAGATATTAATATTGATAATCATATTGACTATATCATACATATGGCAAGTTCGGCAGACCCTAATTCAATAGTAACGAACCCAGTGGGTATTATAAAAGCGAATACACTGGGGACCTTGAAGGTATTAGATTTGGCAAAAAAGAATAATGCTGAGGTTATGTTTGCATCTACTAGGGAAGTATATGGAGAAATGAAAGAAGATGTTGAGATGATTAAAGAAGATGACATGGGTGTATTAGAATGTTTAGATTTAAGATCTTGTTATCCTGAAAGTAAAAGAATGTCTGAAAATTTAATTATTAGTTATGCATATCAATATAATATATCATATAAAATTGCTAGAATTGCTCATTCATATGGGCCTGGAATGAGTATAAATAATGATGGCAGAATTATGTCGGATTTAATATTTAATGTAGTTAACAAGAATGATATAGTATTAAAGAGTAGTGGAGAAGCAAAGAGAGCCTTTTGTTATATAGTTGATGCTGTTGTGGCATTATTTATAATGATGTTAGATAATAATTTAAATCAAGTATATAATGTTGCAAATGAAAAAGAGGAAACTTCTATTAAAGATCTGGCATATAAATTAGAAGAAAAATATAGAGATAGGGATATTAAGGTAATATTTGACATTCAGTCTAATACTAATCAGTATGTTAAGTTTAAAAGAGTTAAATTAGATACAGCCAAATTAGAAAAGCTTGGATGGCAACCAATTACCAAATTGCTTGATGGTATAGATAGAACGGTGAAGTATTTTGATAGTATATAAGATTGATAAAAAGGAGATATAAGTATTATGCAACATGTGTTTATAGTGGGTTCAAAAGGAATTCCAAGTAATTATGGAGGTTATGAGACTTTTGTAGATAAATTAACAGAACATCATCAAAGTAATTCTAGCATAAAATATCATGTTGCTTGTAAAGATATAGAAACAGGTGAGTATGAGTATCATAATGCACGTTGCTTTAAGGTAAAAGTTCCTAATATAGGAGCTGCTCAGGCGATTCTCTATGATATTTTGGTATTAAAGAATTGTTGTAAATACATCAAAAAGAATCAAATTGAACATCCTATTATTTATATATTAGCCTGTCGCATTGGTCCTTTTTTAGCCTATTTTAAAAGGAAAATTCACAAATTGGGGGGAGAGGTCTTAATTAATCCAGATGGTCATGAATGGATGAGAGAAAAATGGTCAAAGATGGTACGTAAGTATTGGAAGTTTTCTGAGAGGATTATGGTTAAACACGCAGATTTAATTATATGCGACAGTAAAAATATTGAAAAGTACATTAATAAAAGTTATTCAAAGTACAAGCCAAATAGTACATTTATTGCTTATGGTGCAGATACAAAACAAAGTAATTTAAGAGATGACGACTGCAACTTAATGGAATGGTATGAGGAAAAAGGACTGACAAAAAAAGAGTATTATCTAGTAGTTGGGCGTTTTGTACCTGAAAATAGTTTCGAAACGATGATTAAAGAATTTATGAAATCAGGTTCAAATCGTAATTTTGCTATTATTACTACGGCAAATGACAAGTTTTTAGAGCAATTGGAAGAACAGTTGCATTTCAAAAAAGATTCTAGAATTAAATTTGTGGGAACAGTATATGATCAAGAATTACTCAAAAAGATTCGGGAGAATGCCTATGCTTATTTTCATGGACATACTGTAGGAGGTACGAATCCTTCCTTGATAGAAGCACTTGGAAGCACAGATTTAAATTTGCTTGTAGATGTTGGTTTTAATCGAGAGGTGGCAGAAGATGGTGCATTGTATTGGAGTAAAGATTCAGGAGATTTAGCTAGGTTGATTGATAAGGCTGATGCAATGAGTCCTATGGAAATTAAGGAATTGGGACAAAAAGCAAAAAGGCGTGTGGCTGCTGAGTACACTTGGGAGAAGATTTCAGGAGAGTATGAACAGCTATTTTTAAAGGCTTAAATAATAGGAGGAGAATAAGCAGATGAAAATATTGGCGATTCACAACTTCCATAGAAAGGGTTCTGCAAGTGGAGATGATCAAGTCTTTAAAAGCGAGACGGACCTATTAGAAAGTCATGGTAATGAAGTTATAAGATTTACAGTTTCAAATGATGAGTTTGATAATGCAGGTGTGATTGGAAAAATCATGTCCACATTTGGTATGTTGTGGAGTTTCAAACATTATATGTCAGTGAAGAAATTAATAAAAAAAGAAAAACCGGATATTGTTCATATCCATACTTTTTTTCCGCTGCTATCTCCATCAATTCTTTATGCAGCCAAACGCTGTGGAGTTAAGGTGGTGGCTACATTACATGATACAAGATTTGTGTGTCCGTGCTCTACATCGTTACGAGGGACACAACTTTGCAATGAATGTGGTGATGGACATTATCTGAGGATGTGCAAATACGGATGCTTTAAAAATTCTAAGTTTCAAAGCTTTTTAGTTGCAGGTATTTTTAAATATCATAGGATCCGTAAGAGCTTTTATAGACAGATAGATAGATATGTTTGCTTAAATGAAAATCAAATTATTTTACTTAAAAATATTGGTTTTGATGAGAAGAAGATTATAAAGAAATACAATTTTGTGCCAGATACAGAGGCAAACTTAAAAGCAGATAAAGAGAATGATTTGCCAGATAGGTACGTTGTTTTCTATGGTCGTATTGGTGAAGAAAAGGGTATACGTATTCTTATGAAAATGTGGGATCAGATTGAAGATATACCATTGGTTGTTATGGGTGGAGGCCCTTTGGAAGAAGAATTTAAGGTATGGGCAGAAAAAAGAGATAATGTTTACTTCCTTGGGTATACACAACATGATAAATGTTTGTCCATTGTTAGGGGTGGAGAATTTGTTATTTTTCCTTCTATCTGGTATGAAGGATGTTCAATGGTAGAGATTGAATCCGAGAGCTTGGGAAAAGGATTGGTTGCAACTGAACTAGGATTCTCTGTAGAGGCAATTGAAAATGGATTTAATGGATACAAGGTAAAACCTGGGGATGTCTTAGGATTTGTAGGTAATGTAAGGAAGCTATGGGAAAATCCTGATGAGTGTAGGAGATTGGGTGAAAATGCTCGTAAGGATTATGAGGCTAAATATTTGCCGGAAGATAATTATCAACAGCTGATGGAAATATATAAAAGTACATTGCAAATATAAAGGAGAGGAAAATGAATGAAGTAATCAAAGCAGATAAGAGTCGTTGGTTAGAGATAAAGCATTTGAGAATGCTTCCTCAATTTAGGTTTTTGTATGTGAAAAGGAAATGTGAGTATTGGCGTACTCATTTTAAACCTATATTTCTTTGGTATAGATTGAAGTATGAAAGATATAAGGTTAAGTATATGATGGATATTCCGGCCAGTGTGAAGATTGGTAAAGGATTGCGCATAGAGCATATTGGTGGAATTGTTATTAATCCGGGTGCTGAAATTGGAGAAAATGTAACGATTTTAAATGGTGTGCTTATTGGAGCACAGAATCGAGGAAAGCATGAAGGTTTTCCAATAATTGGGAATTATGTATGGATTGGTACAAATGCAATTATTGTTGGAGGAGTACATGTTGGAAACAATGTGTTGATAGCACCCGGAGCATATATTAATTTTGATGTTCCAGATAATTGTATTGTGCTTGGTAATCCGGGAAAAATAATAATGAAAGAGAATGCTACAGAAGGATATATCATAAATCCTATAACTTGAATTTTGTAAAAAATTCTGATATTATATCTTAGTAGCATAGAATGAACGCAAATTGATAGAATATCACTATCAATACTGAAATGGAGATTAATATGACGGGTGAAACAAATAAGAAATCAAGAGAAAAGTCCCAAGGGAAGAAGATTGATTGGATTAAGATCAAAAGATTTTTAAAGTCCAAAAAGTTTGGAATGATATTGTCGTTAATACAACTTATCATATCTATAATCTTTTTAGCAGAACTACTATACTTAAATGTATTGCCAATAAAATATTTTCTACCGCTTACATTTATTATATTACTATTTGTAGCGTATACATTTTTGTCTCAACAATCCAGAAAGTTTAAGACGATGGGAAAAGTTATATCAGTGCTATTTACGATTATGTTTTCCATAGGTATATACTATTTAGCATGGGCAAACGGTATGCTTGATGGAATTGGTGGTGCAGATACGAAAATAGACTATATATCAGTATATGTACTTAAAGATGATAAAGCAGAAACGCTAAACGATACAAAAGACTATAATTTTGGAATACTAAAGGTATTGGATAGGGATTTAGTGGATAAAACCGTTTCAGAGATGGAGAGTAAGCTAGATGTTAATGAGCTATCTATAACAGAGTATGATAGCTGGCCAGAGATGATAGACGCATTGTATGATGGAAGTCTTGATGCAGTGATCTTAAACGAAGTAAAAGTGCCAATGATTATAGAGGAAGATAATTATAAAACATTTGAAGATGATACAAAGATAATATACACATACGAAATAAAGACAAAAATTAACAACAAAGGAAATATTGATGTAACCAGTAATACATTCTGCATATATATAAGTGGTATTGATGTTGCAGGAAAGATATCGACAACAAGTAGAAGTGATGTAAATATCCTTGCCGTTGTAAATCCAGATACAAAGCAAATCCTCTTAGTAAATACGCCACGAGATTATTATGTTAACTTGGCATTGGATAAAGTAGGAAATCCTATGGATAAACTAACCCATGCAGGAACTTATGGTATAGATGTTTCTATGGCGACATTAGAGAATTTCTATGGAATAGATGTAAACTTCTTCTTTAGAATAAACTTTACCGGTTTTGAGAAGGTTGTTAATACCCTTGGTGGAATTGATATAAATTCGGATTTTGAATTTACAACAACCCATGGAGGATACTACATTAAAAAAGGAACAAATACTCTTAATGGTAGTCAAGCACTTGGATATTCAAGAGAGAGATATGCATTTGCTTCTGGAGATAATCAAAGAGGAAAGAATCAAATGGCAGTTATAACATCAGTTATTAAAAAGATTGCATCACCTGCGATATTAAATAACTTTTCAGGATTAATGAGCGACCTTCAAGGAAGCTTTGAAACTAGTATGACATCATCACAGATATCATCAATTGTAAGAATGCAACTTGATGAAGGTGGTTCATGGAATGTAGTTAATTATGCTGTTACAGGAAAAGGTTCTGAAGATTATTGTTATGCATTAGGAAGTAAAAATTACGTTATGGTACCAGATATGACTACAGTAGAAAATGCAAAAACACTCATGCAGATGGTATTTGATGGAAAGACAGTAAGTCTTGATGCAATAGGAGAATAGATTTAAAACGCGAGCCAAGTTTAATATTTGGCTCGTGAATTATATTAAGGAGAAATCATAAATGTACAAAATATTAGCATTAGATATAGATGGGACACTATTAAATTCAAAAAAGGAAATCACCCCAGAAGTATTAAACTCCATAGAGAGCCTTCAAAAAAAAGATATCCCGATAGTCATTGCATCAGGCAGACCGGCTCAGGGCATAAGCCATGTAGCTTCAGAACTCTCTCTAGAAAAAAAAGGCGGCTATATACTTAGCTTTAATGGTGGAAAGATAATAGACTGTAAGACTAAAGAAGTTATATACTCAAAAACAATACAAAAAGAATATTATCAAGAAATCTATGAGTACGCATTGAATCTTAAAGAAGCATCTTTGATTACGTACAAGGGCGATGATATAATAACTGAAAAACCAGAGAATAAATATGTTGATGTAGAATCTAATGTAGTTAAGATGCCGGTGGTAAAGGTGGACAAACTTTTAGAAGAAATAGATTTTCTGGTCGATAAGTTCTTGTTAGTAGGTGAACCAGAGTATATGATGAGCCATGTGAAAGCTATGTCAGAGCATTTTAAAGGTCGTTTAAATGTATTTCAGTCGGAGCCATTCTTTATAGAAGTAGTGCCTTTAGGAGTGGATAAGGCAGCATCACTTGAAAAACTATTAGAAAAACTGGGACTAAAAAAAGAAGAACTAGTAGCATGTGGTGACGGAAGAAACGACGTAACTATGATTGACTTTGCAGGTTTAGGAGTGGCGATGGAAAATGCCTGTGATGAAGTGAAAGAAGTTGCAGATTACATAACATCTTCATGTGATGAAAATGGAGTTAAAAAAGTTATAGATAGATTTTTTAAATAATATAATGGTGCCAGTCGGCACTGAAAAATGGTTTTAACATATCAGATTGTTATGTTAGAGCCATTTTTAGTATTTTGAAAAGTATGCTTTTATTTTTTTGGAAGCTCCTGCACCTTATAAATATGTAAATTATAATCAGCATGTGGAAATAAAACACCGTCACCAGTATTTGTTTTAAGCTTTATATTTGAAACTACACCCTGTGCTGCTTCGAGAATTGCCGAACCTTTATCCTTGGTATATTGAGAACGAACCTTTTGCAGGCTTGTATGACTATCAATACCATTAATGCCTTGACCAGGACCTAATACATACTCACCATCACAATTAAAAACATATCCACCATTACGTGCTATAACAGCGTTAGCTCTAATACTCATACCACATGAAGGTATTATTTGAATATCAACATAGTCGCTAGGATATGCTTCTAAATGCTTTAATAGGCGTTGTCTACTGTGGTCTAAGCATATGTCAACGCCAAGAACAACATTTTCATAGTTAAAAATTCCAAGCCCATCTTCAGGGGCTTTCTTTTGTTCGCCGGTACTATTATCAATAACAGGATACTTAGTAATGGATTGTATGTATTTATCTGTTTTTGTAACCATATCATTATTTCGATTATTAAGTATAAAATCTTCTTTTGACTTAAACTGTTTTTGAACTACATATGCACCATAGGGCTGCTTCGGAATAGCCAAATTATCAGATAAGTTAAACTCACCTAAGTTCCTATTTTTTTCCGGATCACCGGTTAATATAAGACATCTATTATAAATATCTATTGTTGAATGTGCGTCGCAATAATCAAGAGTCTTTTTAAGAATATCAATATATGGGATATCATTATGGTTTGTCCCATACAACATATCAATTTCTTTTTCATCTAATAGTTTAAGGAAATTATGCATATTCGAATTATATCCAGTGACTCCATTATCTTTAGAAAAATCATTTGGGTAAAGTCTATAGTATATATCTAGTAAATTATCACCTGTTTGATAGAGCGATTTTGTAGGTTCGCTTGTTTTGTCAATCGGGTCACAAGTGCTTAAAATAGTGCCAAGTACAAATAGACAACTAGAATCTATAGCAAGTCCAATGCTTTTTAGGGTAGTAATAGACTCATTAAAAAGTTTAATTAATTCATATTCCATTGGAAATACCCAACTACTAGTGTTGTAAGCTCCTAAGGCACCTCTCATAAAAAACTCTGGTATAACAAATACCTTAAGGGTATCGGATGATTTGGCTACACTTGAATTACTAAATGTTGCTTTAATAGCTTGTTCGATAATCTTTACCCTTGCGGTAAGATCCTCCATATCGTTAGCATAACCTGAATAATATCCATTGTCACTAGTTTCTTCAATAGAGTTAAGATTTGATGGAGTGCAACAAATAGACATTCCAATAAATTGTACGTTTTTAAATACCATAAAAATACCTCTTTCCCTTTCCTTAAAAAATATCTCAAGACAACTTTGTTAAAAAATAACATATTTTGGAATATAAAACAATAGGTATTACAAAAAAATTACTCATATCTTGTATAAAAACAATTATATACATCAAATACCTAGTATTTTTGATGCTAATGTCATATAATTCGCATTTTTGAACGACAATATCTTGAACTTTGTCGTGGTATCAGTGAAAATCAATAAATCAATTAATATTATTTGACAATAAATGTAAAAAGTGTTACACTCATAACATAAAAAATTTCGTGATAAGATGGGAAAGGGTGAAAAGAATGGATAAAGCTAAAAAACAAGAAAAACTAATGTACTTTTTACAAAGTAAATATTATAGGTCGTTTGAAGTTGTTTCATTTATACAACAAACATGGGGGATGTCTGCAGATCATTGGGAAATCAGAGATACGTCTAACCATGTATGTTTTGATGTGGAGGGAAAAATAGAAGGTGATAATTATGTAATTACAGAGAACTATTATCAAATATTATGCATTCCGGAGACAAAAGAAAAGATTGAGCAGATTGCAACAGAAATTTTTGGTGATTGTAGAATTTATATGGAACCTGAAAGGGTTTATTTATATCTTGATGAAGAAGTATATAATCAAAATAAAATAACAGATTTTAAAAATAGAGTAGCTGTATTAGGTAATAAATTATGGTATAAATTATGTTGGCTGAGTAAAGGTGAACTTATGACAATATCCGATGAAGTAGAACCGTTTAATTTGACGGTTTCCCTTCATGCGAATATTTTTTATATGGATGATCAAGACAAGATAGTAAATCAAACTTTCCCCGATACATTTGAAGCCTTTAACAATATTCCAAATCAATTAGATAGTAATCAATTGGAAAGACTATGCAGCTTGGTATATTTGGATAGAATTTTAGATCAAAACATCGGCAATGTCGGTAATGCAGTTCAATATATTCTTGCAAAAGATTTAGATGGAAATCTACCATGTGAAATGTCAAAAGCGGAATGGGAGCAACTTTTAAATGCTATTTTGTATGACAACAGCATGTCTACCCTACAAGTGACTTTATTTGAAGACATTACAAAATCGGAAAAAGATGTATTGCAAGGTCATAGAGCTGTATGCTTTACAGATCTTGCGGGAAGATGTTATGTAATATTTAGAGGTACTTATGGTGATGTGGAGTGGTTTGATAACGCAGACGGTATGATAGAGACAGATACAGTGCAGCAAAAGGCTGCATTTAGATTTGTAGAGAGGGTTAAGGATACCTTTAATCCATCATATCTTGCTGTAGCAGGGCATTCAAAGGGTGGAAATAAAGCGCAGTACTGTTTTATTACAGCACCTAAGGGAATGGTTGATTACGGAGTATCAGTTGATGGACAGGGTT
>JAVBUL010000162.1:0-12936 GCA_031555415.1 Lachnospiraceae bacterium
TATGGTAATTATTCACTATCTAATACATATGTATTTGAGTATACAGGCGAAGAAAGTACAGGAAGTGTAAATATCATATTGTATTATGCAAATATTACTATGACAGAGGATATTCCAGCTATTGAGTTCAAGGCAAAAAATGGAATAACTTTTAATTTGATATTATCAGGAGAGTCTTCTATTAAAGGAATTGACGGAGCATTTGAACCACTAATAAAGGTAGAAAATTACAATATTCCAATATATACAGTAGATAAGGAAGAAAATACAAAATTAAAGACAGATTATATTAAGAATAATGTTAAAGTAAATGTTACAGAAGGTGATTCAAATGGAGGCTCTCTTTACTTAGAGACGGGAGAAAACAGCTATGGAGCAGCTATAGGTACGTCAGAGATTCAACATATGATTGATTCCCGAGTTTCAAATTTATCAGTAGGGAGCGGAGAAAATATATCTGTTGAGATTAATGAAAATACTATAATAGCAAAAAATGGAGAACAGCTTATCAATTCGGACAACGAACTCGAAATTGGTTCATCTCCAGTTTCAATATTAAAAGGATTAATTGAAATAGTAGGAAATGGATATGGTGCAGGTATAGGAAATGGTGGTCAGGAAAGTTTTGATTTACATATAAAAAAGAATAATGGTAATTTAATAATATCGAATATTAAAGGTTCAAAACAAACATATATAAAGGACGGTACAGTATCTGTTATAATGTCTTTAAATAGTAAAGGTTCATGTTTTGAAAACGGTGCAGTATATGGGGGAGATGCAGCTCAAGATGGAATAGTGGCTATGGATGGTGGCTCACTTTATATATCCAGGCAAGGAGTAGATGCTTCAGAAAAAGTATATGATAATATTATAAATTCAAAAGGACAAAGGTTATATTTGTATATAGCTAATTATATAGAAGATAATGATCATCTTATAGTGTTCAATTCTAAATTATTAAATGCTAATGGCTGTAAAACAGAATATACATATTCAACCAAAGAAACTAATTATAATCCGGACATAATGAGGATTACTAAAGTCAAAGCAGTAGTAGATTTAGAAGGCGGTCAGTATATAGCCAATTCGCATGCTTACAATAATGCTCAAGATGGAAAGTTTTACTTTTACCTTCCATCAGTGTTGCTAAACAGACATAGCTTTATTGTACAGAATGATGGAAGAACAGATATTGTATATTCCTACAGTGTGTCAGATGATCCCTCAGATAATATAGATACAATGACATTTCAAACAATAAGTGAAGAAGTAGAGATAACTGTTAAACAAGATGAAATTATTTTTATAAAATTAGCAGAAGTACCAAGCTATATAGAAAATATCGAACTTTCATATACCACTACAGATGAGGAAGTTATATCAGTAGGTAATGCTGTTGTTAATAAAAGCGCAGATGGTTCTTATTATTATGCATATATAGAAATAGGAGATAGTGATGTAGGATGTATATTTACATATCAAATAGGTACATTCAACATTTCATATGATTTAGGATTATTGGCACCTGATGCAATTAAGGCATCAAGCATAATAAATACAAATACTGTAACAGCTGATTGCGGAACACAAGTTACACTCTCAGAACCTACATGGGACAATAAACATCACTTCAAAGGATGGTATGATAAGATTACTAATCAGCAAGTTACAGCTCTTTTTAGTACTTCACTAAATGAAACACTTGAGGTATATGCAAAGTGGGAGTGTAATGTTACTTATACAAATGATGGAAATGTAGTGGGAGTTCCATATGTCATTGAATATGGTTCATATATAACAAATTCATTGCATCCAACGTCACCTAATGATACAGAATTAATAAAATTTATTGGTTGGAACATTAAAGATAATGTATATAATCCAAAAGAAACTTTTTCGTATCAAATTACAGAGGATTTAATAATAAAGGCAGAATTAGAAAAGATTGGATATTATGTATATTTAACAGCTGTGTACATTGATGCAGACGGAAATCAAAGGCAGTGTGATATTAAGGAATATTCAAATTTTGGTATGGTATATGAAGATAAGTTGTCAGTTAGTTTTAGTGATATAAATGATGAGTTGTATTATAAAACAATAGGGTTTGCTAATGGGATTTCACAGACAACTGCAACTATTGCTCCGAAAAAAGGTTACAGTATATATTGTAAGTCTGTTGATGACAGTGTAGGTAACCCAATAGAGATTATTTCAAGTGATGAAGATATTAATGCTTTTTTATTTACAATGCCGCAGACAGATATTTATATAACGATATATATAAAGGCTCAAAGCTATAGTATTTCATACTATGATGTGAATGAAAAGGGAAATGAGATAAGGGTTTTAGCAGATACCAAGCTTAATAATAATCCAGAGTTTTATACGATTGAATCAGAAGTAATAAAGCTTAACGAATTGAAGACAAGGGATAATAAGTGTTGGAACTTTAAGGGTTGGTATGAATGGGGAACAAGCAAAGATAATGTTATTACAAATATTAATCCTGAGGATTTAACAAGGAATTTGGTACTTATGGCGATTTGGGAAGAAGTGTCAACTTATGATGCTATTGAAGAAGATACAACAATTACAAAGTCATATGATGGTAGTATGGATGAGAAAAAATCAGATAAGGTGTTTGAGGATGAAACTACCACAATAAGAAAAAATTCTTATATCTCTCAAAATGGAGGGATTCGTACAGGTGATGAAGGCAGAAACAAGGTGGTATATTTAATTTTTACATGTATTTTGACTTTTATGCTTGTGTTTGCGATGAATAAGAGGAAACGTGATTGACAATTCTAATACAAAATAGTAATATAAATGTATTAGAATATAAGAAAACAGAGGTTGAGAATAAAGTGTTTTACATTAAATTACGATAAAAAAGATTCATAATTAATTTAAATAGCAAGTATAGGACAGAATGTGGTGTAATATTCTGTTTATTAGTTATTTAAATTTATATGAGTCTTTTTATTGTATTTGAAAGTATACAAAGCTTTATTCTGAAGCTCTTTTTTTGTATAAAAACCATGCTAAAGATAAAGCTTATAAAGAGAGGAAATAAAAATAATATGGCAAAGATAATAATAAATGATTTAACATTTTACTATACAAAATATTTTAAACCTGTTTTTGAACATGTTAATTTGAATTTATATACCGATTGGAAACTAGGCTTAATAGGAAGAAATGGAAGGGGAAAATCAACATTTTTAAAGCTGTTAAGTGGTACTTTACAAACAAGCAATGGTACTATAATAATGGATGTTGAAACGGAGGTTTTTCCATATAAAGTAGATAAGACATTTAAAAAGACCATTGATGTTATAAAAGAAAACATTGCAGGTCTTAGGACAATGGAAATTAAAATGGATGAAATTATTGATGCAAATGATGAAAATAGGATGGAGGAATATCAGGAATTACTGTCAAGATACTTAGAACTTGACGGCTACAATATAGAAAGTAAAATTCGAAAAGAATTATTCTTAATGCAGCTTTCTGAGGAACTCTTAGAGCAGGACTATGAACTATTGTCAGGTGGTGAAAAGACTAAAATGCAGATTATTGCATTGTTTTTAAAGCATAATACCTTTATTTTATTAGATGAACCTACAAATCATTTAGATATAGCAGGCAAACAGGTAATGGCACAGTATTTAAAACAGAAAAAAGGTTTTATCATTGCTTCACATGACAGAGACTTTTTAGACCTCGTTATAGACCATGTTTTATCAATAAATAAAAGTACAATCGAACTTGAAAAAGGAAATTATTCAAGTTGGAAACAAAATAAAGACCAAAAAGAGGCTTTTGAGTTTAGAACACAGGATAAACTAACCCGTGAAATAAAACAATTAGAAAATAGTTCAGAACGCTCTCGTTCATGGGCAGGTGAAGCAGGTAAGCAAAAAGCCACTATGGGTAAGTCATCTCATGCAAGAACAAATGGAGCAAGAGCTTTTATGCGTCAAGCAAAAAGAGCAGAAGAAAACATTGAAGCATCAATAGAAGAAAAAAAGCAATTACTGAGAAATTATGAAATAGCAAAGGATATGACAATATTTCAGGAGCAGTTAGAAGAACAATTACTTATTAAAATAAAAAATTTAAGTTTTAGTTATGATAACAGAGTTATATTTAATGAATTTAACCTAAATATTTTATCGGGAGATAGAATATGGATAAGGGGAAAGAATGGCTCAGGAAAGAGTACATTGCTTAGGATTATCGCAGGTGATATGGAAGTAGACTCGGAAGAAACTATAATAGAAAGACTGGAAGGTATAAAGATTGTTAAAGCATATCAAGACCCATTATGGACAGAAGGAAAAGTTGAGGATTTAGTGAAGGATAAAGATAAGCTTGGTAAGATAATGGAGTTATGTGACTGCTTTGACTTAGATGAGGAAACATTAAAAAGACCAATAGAATCCTTTAGTGGTGGAGAACTTCGAAAGCTTGATATGGCAAGAGCTTTATCGGAGGATAATCAATTACTTTTACTTGATGAGCCCCTTAATTTTATGGATGTATATTTTAGGGAACAACTAGAAGAAGCAATCCTAAAAAGCAAGCCAACTATAGTGTTTGTAGAACATGATGAACGTTTTGGAAAGAATGTGGCAACAAAATTTGTAGAGTTGAAAGGATGATTTAAAATGAATTTTCTACAAAAACTTTTATAAAAATGAAAAAAACACTTGAAAAATTATCGAAAATGTGGTTTTCTATAATATGGACGACAAGAATCACAATGAGTATCTTGTATAAATATTATAGATAAAGACATATAAAATATGGAGGACAATATGACTAAAGTAGTAAAGTTTGGTGGAAGTTCATTAGCAAGTGCAGAGCAGTTTGAAAAGGTTGGAGATATAATAAGAGCTGATGAAAGTAGAAAATACGTAGTACCATCAGCACCTGGAAAAAGAGACTCTAAAGATACTAAAGTTACAGATATGCTTTATGAATGTTATGCTGTAGCTGAGAGTGGAAAGTCATTTACTGACTTATTAAACAAAATAAAAGATAGATATAACCAAATTATTAATGGATTAGGTCTTTCATTATCATTAGATGGGGAATTTGATATTATAGAAAAGCAGTTTAAAGAAAAAGCAGGAAAAGATTATGCTGCTTCAAGAGGTGAATACTTAAATGGTATCATCATGGCTGAGTATTTAGGATATGAATTTATAGATGCAGCAGAATATATTTTCTTTAACGAAGATGGAAGCTTTAATGCAGAAAAGACAGATAAAATTTTAGGTGCAAAGTTAGCAGAAGTAGAAAAAGCAGTTATACCTGGATTTTACGGTTCATTTGATAATGGGGTAGTTAAGACATTTTCAAGAGGTGGTTCAGATGTAACAGGTTCTATCGTGGCAAAAGCTGCAAAAGTTGATATGTATGAAAACTGGACAGATGTTTCAGGATTCTTAGTTGCAGATCCTAGAGTAATTGATAATCCTGCGGTTATTACAACCATCACATACAAAGAACTTAGAGAACTTTCATACATGGGAGCAACAGTGCTTCATGAAGATGCTATTTTCCCTGTTAGAAAAGCAGGAATACCTATTAATATTAAGAATACTAACAAACCTGAAGATGAAGGTACTATGATTGTAGAAAGCACATGTAAGCAAGCAAAATATACAATCACAGGTATAGCAGGTAAAAAAGGATTTGTATCAATTAATATAGAAAAAGATATGATGAATGCTGAAATTGGTTTTGGAAGAAAGATACTTGAAGCATTTGAAAAGTATGGTATATCATTTGAACATGTACCATCAGGTATAGATACAATGACCGTTTATGTACATCAACCGGAATTTGAAGGAAAAGAGCAACAAGTTCTTTCAGAAATCCATAGACTTACATCACCAGATCATATCGAAGTAGAATCAGACTTAGCACTAATCGCAGTAGTTGGTCGTGGAATGAGAGCTACAAAGGGTACTGCTGGAAGAATATTTGCAGCACTTGCACATGCAAATATAAACGTTAAAATGATTGATCAGGGTTCAAGTGAGTTAAATATCAGTATCGGTGTTAAGAACTCAGACTTTGATAAAGCAATAAAAGCAATATATGATATATTCGTTTTAGTACAATTATAGAAAATTTGAACGTTAATAAAGTATATAGTAATAAGTGCCGTCAATGATGGCACTTATGATTTTTTTATTCATATAGGAATAACAGAGAGGAACAGCATGGAAGAAACAATAATAGAACGAAAGAACCCATTAGGAGTAATGCCGATTAAGAAATTACTGATAAAATTTTCGATACCTTCGGTTGTAGCAATGGTTGTAAATTCAATTTACAATATTGTTGACCAGATATTTATTCAAAGAAGTAGTGATGGTTCATTAGGTAATCAAGCAACAACAGTAGCATTTCCGTTAATAACTTTAACACTGGCAATAGCTTTACTTATAGGAAACGGAGGCTCATCACTGGCTTCTATTAAAATGGGTGAAAATAAAACAGAAGAAGCAAACAAAATATTAAAAAATTCATTTTGGATTACAATAATAGTTTCACTGTTGTTTTGCATAATATCATTTATAGCATTTGAGCCGTTTTTAAAGTTACTGGGTGCAACAGATTCCGTTATGCCATATGCAAAAAAATATATTGCAATAATCCTTTTAGGCACAGTATTTATGGCAATTGGAAGCGGACTTAGTGGATTTGTAAGGGCAGACGGAGCACCGGAGATAAGTATGCTTGGTCTGGTGATAGGGTGTTTATTAAATGTAATACTAGATCCTATTTTTATATTTGGGTTTAAGATGGGAGTCGCAGGAGCGGCGCTGGGTACAATAATATCACAGTTTGTTACAGCAGCCATTACTTTGTGGTATTTAATTTTTAAAGGAAAATCGATTAGGCTTAATTTTAAGAAAATTGAACTTGATATAAAATTGATATATCAGTTTTGCACTTTAGGGTTAGCAAGCTTTGTAACACAATTTGCGAATGCAGTAGTTCAAATTTGTCTAAATAATTTATTAGTTTATTATGGAGATTTGACAGATGTTGGTGGAGATACAGCACAGACCGCTATGGGAATTGTATTAAAAACCAATATGCTTTTAATAGGAATTTGTATAGGTATTGGAACAGGCGCACAACCGATACTTGGGTACAATAGAGGAGCGGGATATTATGATAGGGTAAAAAAGACCTATAAATATAGTGTTATCGTATCAACAACAATATCTACAATAGGCTGGTTGTTAGTTACACTGTTTCCGCATGTAATACTTTCTATATTTGGTAAGAGTGACCCACATATGATTGAATTTGCTACTAAAGCTATGAGAATTTATTTGGCAGGAGTGTTTGTTGCCGGATTTGGTATTGTTTCAAGTAACTATTTTCAGGCTGTTGGACGAGCAGGTGCAGCACTTGTAATGTCTATGTCAAGACAGGTTATAGGATTAATTCCACTTCTTTTTATCCTTTCATATTTCTTTGGTCTTGATGGAATTTTGTATGCAGGAGCATTATGTGACGTAGTTGCACTTTTAATGGGTGTGTGTTATATTACTAATGAAATGAAACGATTAAATAAATTGCAAAGAAAAATGGAGTAAATATGTTACCAGATATAGATATTTTTGGGTACCATCTACCAATGTATGGTACATTAATAATTATTGGATTTGTAATAGCAGTCTTTTTTGCTATGAGATTAGCCCCATTATATAATATGCCGAAGCAAGATGTTGTATTTGCATCATGTTATGCTGGTATTGGGTTATTAGTAGGGGCAAAGCTGATGTATGCATTAACATTTTTGCCAAAAGTGATAAAGAATTTTGATATATTTTTAGATTCACCATTTGAAGTTTTAAGTATTATGTTTGGAGGATTTGTATTTTACGGAGGATTAATAGGTGTATTATTTGCAGTATACCTATATGCAAAGCATTACAAAATCGACCCACTACAGTATGCAAATATATTAGGTCCAGTTATACCTTTTGTTCATAGCTTAGGAAGAATAGGATGTTTTCTTGCTGGTTGTTGTTATGGAAAAGAGCATCATGGATTTTTGTCGGTTCAGTTTCCTCACAATAAATGGGTAGAGGAACTTAATGCAGTTCCGAGATATCCTGTACAATTAATGGAAAGTGCCGCAAACATGGTATTATTTATCTGCTTATACTTATACGCATCTAAGAAGAGAAAGCCGGGCAGAGTATTAGGAATTTATTTAATATGTTACACGGTAATAAGATTTGTTATGGAATTTTTTAGAGGGGATATAGTAAGAGGTGTATTCCTATTTGGAATTTCAACTTCACAGATAATAAGCCTTTTGTTACTTCCTATAGGAATATGGTTAATAAAGCCATTTTCTAAGGTTAAAGTAAATAAAGAAGGATAAAATGTATATAGTCAAATAGTATGTGTAAAGACACTAACTATTTGACTTTTATTTTGGAAAAATATGTTCAAAATACCAATAAAATCTATTGCTTTTTTGTAAAAAGAGTGTTATATTTATGACATAGGCTTTGACGAAAAAACTAAGGAGAATTATTTCGATGAATAAGAAAATGAAATCACTTTTTTTGCTGGTATTGCTTATTTTTGTATTAGCAGCATGCAAATCAGAAGATGATAAAACAGGCGATAAAAAAGAAGACACAGTTATAAATATAATGACACTTAAAGGACCAACATCTATGGGACTTGTTTCACTTATGGATAAAGAAAATGCAAGCTATAACTTTAATATAGTAACAGCAGCCGATGAAATATCAGCTAAGATGGTAAAAGGAGATGTAGATATTGCAACAGTTCCGGCAAATCTTGCATCTATCTTATATTCAAAAACAGATAAAGGTATTACAGTTTTAAATATTAATACACTTGGTGTATTATACATCGTTACTAAGGATGAAGGTATAAAGGAATTAAAGGATTTAGAAGGCAAAACATTATATCTTACAGGCAAGGGAACAACCCCTGAATTTGCTCTAAACTTCTTGCTTGATGCTTATGATGTAGATATTGATAAAATAAACCTTGAATTTAAGTCTGAGTCAAGTGAAGTGGCAGCAGTGCTTGCAAGTGATGAAAATGCAATAGGACTTTTACCACAGCCTTTCGTTACAGTGGCAATGACTTCAAATACAGATTTAAAGATGGCTATTGACCTATCTAAGATATGGGAGGATTTAGGTGTTGACAGCTCATTAGTAACAGGTGTAACAGTAGTGAGAAATGAGTTTTTAAGTGCACACAAGGATTTAGTAAATAAGTTTCTTGATGACAGTAAGATATCAGTAGAGTTTGCGCAGAAGAATGTTGATGAAACAGCAGTACTTGTAGACAAATTTGATATTGTAAAGGAAGCAGTTGCAAAGAAAGCTATTCCATATTGCAATATAACATTTATAGAAGGTACAGAGATGAAAACTAAACTAAGTGCTTATCTTGGAACTTTGTATGAGCAGAATCCTCAATCAATAGGTGGTGAACTTCCGGATGAAAACTTCTATTACAATAGATAAAATAGGAAAGAAATTATTTGTCTTAATATTTTATATAGCATTATGGCAACTAATATCTGTACTAATTGACAATAGAATTGTTGTGGCAGGGCCGGTAGAGGTTGTTAAAGCTTTGTTTGAAATTATAAAGTCAGAAATGTTTATAACGATTATAATAACAAGCATCAAGAATATATTAACCGGGTTTATCATAGCATTTATAATAGGAATTATATTTGCTTTTATCGGATTAGGAAGTGCGTTTTTTAGAATGCTAGTTGAGCCACTTATGCATATATTTAAAGTAGTTCCGGTTGCATCTTTTATTATTTTATTGCTTATATGGTCAGGCTCTGATGGATTATCGTTATGGATATCATTTGTAATAGCATTGCCGATTATATATTTAAATGTATTAGAAGCTCTGCTTTCAGTAGATGAAAAACTTGTGCAAATGGCAGATATATTTAAAATGAGTATAGTAAACAGAGTGCTTTATCTATATTTGTTGCAGATAAAAGGACGAATTGGAAATGCCTCATCACTAGCTCTAGGAATGTGCTTTAAGGCAGGCATTGCAGCCGAGGTTATAGGAGTTGCAAAGAATACGCTAGGCGAGCAAATTTACTTATCAAAAATATACCTAGAAACAGATAAACTATTTGCATGGACGTTAGTTATCATAATTCTTTCTTATATCTTTGAAGGTATAATAAAGATTATGTTTAAATACCATAGAAAGTAAAAGTGGAATATGAAAGAAATTATTTTAAAAGATATTGAAAACTTATTTAGTTTAGATAGCATAGATGGGAAGGAATTTAGAATTCCCATTGGAGAAACAACTATTATAGAAGGTGTTTCAGGAAGAGGTAAGACAAGCTTTATAAATCTACTTTTGGGGTTAGCTAAATATTCAAAAGGAGATATTATTGATAATAGCGATAGCTATAGTGTGGTTTTTCAAGAAGATAGATTGTTTGAGCAGCTAAGTGCAGTCGAAAATGTGAAAATTACAAACAAAGGACTTTCTAAAGAGTATATAGAGGAAGAGCTAAAAAAGCTTTTGCCAAAAGAATATATAAGAAAGCCCGTTTCTGTATATAGTAGGGGAATGAAACGAAGAGTAGCGATAGTAAGAGCTGTTTTAAAGGAATCAGATATTTTGGTTATGGATGAGCCATTTGCAGGGCTTGACGAGGAAACAAGGAATAAAGCAGCTGATTACATAAAAGAAAACTTAAACGGAAGAACCTTTATCATAGCAGTTCATGATAAAGAAGAAGCACATTATTTTAAAGTAAATAAAATTATTACATTGTAATATTTTTATATAAAAAAGAGAAAGGAAATTGTATTTTATGCAGGAAAAAACGCAGGATGTATTTAAGGGTACGATAGCCCAAGAAAGATTGCTTAAAGGGGTAATAAGCAAGCATAAGGACCAGACAGGAGGTTTAATGCCGGTTCTACAAGAGGCACAAGGAATATATGGATATCTTCCTATTGAGGTTCAAAAAATGATTGCAGAGGGATTAGATATTTCATTGTCAGATGTATATGGAGTAGCAACATTTTATTCACAGTTCTCGCTTAAACCAAAGGGTGAGAATATAATTAGTGTATGCTTAGGAACTGCATGTTACGTAAAAGGTGCAGATAAGATACTTGAGGCTTTAGAAGAAAAACTGGGAGTAAAGGTTGGAGAATGTACAGATGACGGATTATTTTCACTTGATTCAACAAGATGTATAGGTGCATGTGGTTTGGCTCCTGTTATGATGATAAATGAGGATGTATACGGTAATCTTACAGTTGATAAATTAGATGACATTCTGAAAAAATATAAAACCAACAAGAAAGATGGGGGTGATAAATAATGACAGTTGAAGAATTAAACAAGATTAAAGAAAGTAATAAAGATATTGTCTTAGTTAGAACCCTTGTTAAAGAGCAAGGTGAAAAACTTGCAAAACAAACAGGCTACAGAAAGCAGATTCTTGTATGTGGTGGTACAGGATGTACTTCATCAGGCTGTAAGAATGTTATTAGTGCATTTGAAGGCGAGCTTAAAAAAAGCGGAATTGAAAAAGAAATATTAATGGTAAAGACAGGTTGTTTTGGTCTTTGTGCATTAGGTCCGGTTGTTATAGTATATCCAGAAGGATGCTTCTATAGCAGAGTAACTCCTGAGGATGTAGAGAGAATAGTAAAAGAGCATTTAGTTGAGGGCAACATAGTAAGAGAACTACTTTATCAAGAAACTGTAAAAGAAGGAAAAGATATAATTTCATTAAATGAGACAAACTTCTATAAAAAACAGATGAGAGTAGCTCTTAGAAACTGTGGTGTTATAGATCCGGAAAACATAAAGGAATATATCGCAAGAGACGGTTATCAAGCACTTGCTAAGGCACTTACTTCTATGAAACCGGATGATGTTATTAAGGTGATAACAGACTCAGGTCTTAGAGGAAGAGGAGGCGGAGGTTTCCCAACAGGTGTAAAATGGGGTTTTGCAAAGCAAGAGAAAAATCCTGTAAAATATGTATGTTGTAATGCGGATGAAGGTGATCCGGGTGCATTTATGGACCGTTCATTGCTAGAAGGAGATCCACATAGTATCATTGAAGCAATGATGATTGCAGGTTATACTATCGGTGCAAGTCAAGGCTATGTATACATACGTGCGGAGTACCCTATTGCTGTTAAGAGATTACAAATAGCTCTTGATCAGGCAAGAGAATACGGATTTTTGGGTAAAGGTATCTTAGGCACAAACTTTGATTTTGACATTGAAATAAGACTTGGAGCAGGAGCATTTGTATGCGGTGAGGAAACAGCTCTTATTTCATCTATTGAAGGAAAAAGAGGAGAGCCAAAGCCAAGACCTCCGTTTCCTGCTGTTCAGGGATTGTTTAATAAGCCTACAGTACTAAACAACGTAGAAACATATGCAAACATCGCTCAAATTATTTTAAATGGTGCAGAGTGGTTTTCATCTATAGGAACAGAAAGCTCAAAGGGAACAAAGGTATTTGCATTAGGTGGAAAAATAACTAATGTTGGCCTTGTTGAAATTCCTATGGGAACTACACTTAGAGAAATCGTTGAAGAAATAGGTGGAGGAATTCCAGACGGAAAGAAATTTAAGGCAGCTCAAACAGGAGGACCTTCAGGTGGATGTATACCTGCTTGTCATATTGATACACCAATTGATTATAATAACCTTATTGCACTTGGAAGTATGATGGGTTCAGGCGGACTTATTATTTTAGATGAAGATACCTGTATGGTAGATATAGCTAAATTCTATCTCGATTTTACAGTAGAGGAATCTTGTGGAAAATGTACACCTTGTAGAATTGGTACAAGAAGATTGAATCAGCTT
>JAVBUL010000152.1:0-5054 GCA_031555415.1 Lachnospiraceae bacterium
AAATTACCTCTTAAATAATGAGAAAAATCTATAATTGCATCTTTTGCTTTTGGAGCCTCGTCACATGCATCTGCAATCGCAGTAAGTGAATTATAGAGAAAATGTGGCTGCATCTGACTAATCATTACTTCCACTTTAGCATTTTGTAATTCCATTTCCTGTTGCTTAAGTTTTTTCCCTTGCTCTATCTGAATACGGGTATAGAGTACAAATAGTGCTATTGTCATAGATGAATCTAGCATAAATATGCCGATTAATCCTCCGAGTTCAGACATTACTGTCGGGATTAGTTCATAGCTAATAAGCGATATTGTATCTGCTCTTCCAAGCAGTCTTCGCGTTTTATAAACAATAAATAACTCTACAATATATATAATATATCCAGATAAAGCAAATATCAAATACAACTCTCCATGACAATATAAATTGTTCTCATCCACATAGTAAATTATCCCATTAAACTGCGACACTATAATTAAAAAGATGTTTATTGATATTACAATATATACATATGGCATAAACCAACGAAAAGCTTTTGTTTTCTCTGAGACATATGTAAAAAGGTATTTACTCAACATAATTCGTAATATAAGCCAAAAAACATGATAAAAATTATTTGCCCATAGAACTAAGTCTCCCGCAAAAGACTGTTTACCGCCTTCAAATGCAACTGATAAAATGAAACTAATCAAAGTCATCATGTTTAGTAAAATCATCCATATAAAAATGCGTCCAAGCTTTGTACGTCTATCTTCCCCAAAATAAAGGCAGAAAAAAAGAATCAGCGAAATAACAAAGCTGAATGCTTCAATAGATATATTTACAATCGTGGTTGTTTCCATATATTAATCCTCTTTTATCATAATAAGCTGTACCTGTTGCAACCTTTTTTCCATCTATAGTTTCTATAAAAACCATACGTTTATAAATATCTTGATTTTGAAAGTATTTGTTCCATGATTTTAAACCTTGCTCATAGCTTTTAAACTCTTTTGCAGATTTTTCTATATCAATCCATGAATCACGGTCCCCATCTTTATAAAATACAAAACGATATCCATCCGGTAAATCATATATAGGAAGAGTATCTAAATCACGTTCCAGAATCAATTCGTAATATTTTATTCTGGAATCATGGTTATCAAAAGTATTCTTATTCATTTCAAATGTTCTCCTCATTATATTTTTCATCACATTAGCTACAAATTTAATATAAATTATAATATACTTATATGATTCTACTGTAATTGTATAGCTTCCTGTTCCACTCCTCCATCAACTGCTTAACTGACTGTTGACGATTACCCTTCTCATTGCTAATAGCTCTATTAACAATTTCATATAAATCATTATTTAGTGTCCATGCTTCTTGTGCACGGCTATAATCTGCGAATAGTGCAAATGCTGTTGCACCCATCGTATATACATTAGTGACTTCATCAATGTATGCACCTTGCATAAACTCCTCCGGTGACATAAAGCTTGAACTACCCCACATTCTACCCATAGTATTTTTATAAGGCTTTTTAACATAGAAATCAATATCACAAATAATAGTCCTTTTATTTTCAAAATCATACATAATACTTGCATCATAAAAATCAATGGCTACATATCCACACTCTGCAACATGTGCATGAAATGCCATCACATCCTCATAAACTTGCATCTTTGTTTCTACAGACATCTGCATAAACTTTTGGCGTGACAATGGATACATACGCCCCATACATTCTGCATCTACCCAGTCAAATATCGCCGCAAGTCCTCCACCTACTTCTTCTGACATAATAAAACGAATTAAGTTTGGATGTGCTAAATCAGAATATGCAGGTAAACAATCTTTCAACCTTTCAATGGCATCTTTAGGTGTACCATTATATTGCTCTGTTGGTGCTCCTGCAAACTTAACAAATTTCTTTCTGTCTTCATTTTCTACACCAAAACAAATATTACCAGAGTCCTGATCATCAAAGACTTTAAATACCCTTCCATATTTGCTTATAAACGAAAAGTCAAATGGTGCTTTTAGTTTATAAGGTACGCCATCAATATACTGAATATAAAAATCTTTTAGATACCATGTTGGTACAGGGTTTTGCATATTATCAAACCAATTAAGCACATCCTGTGACTGCTTCATCATTGTATCAACTTCATCTTGTCCAAATGGAATCGCCCAATATATAGATGATAATGTATTACTACTGATATAAAATGCAAGAAGTTTGAAAAACTCTAGTGGAGGTTCTCCACCGAAATATCCTTTTATCTGCCCTGTCGCAAAATGTGGGCTTATCGTTGCACTCCAAACAATACGGTTAAATTCTTCCCACGGATCACCATAGTCCGGACGGTTAAAGTCAATAATGGAAAGCTCATTTTCAGGTGATAAAATCATATTGCCAACATGATAATCACCATGTTGGTAGCATTGTGGTCTATTTTCAAGCAGTTCACAGTTCTGCTCTACATACTTTAATATCTTGTCATCACCATTAAAACGCAAACCACATTCATTATATTTTTGTATCTTGAAATCCGTTTTACGATTAAATCTAACTGCCCAATCTTCAAGGTCATTAGGTGCTGGGATAGAATGCATCTTTCTTAGAATTTCTCCTGCTTTTAACCCAAGAACATATTGTTTTGTTTCAGTTAAATATGGAAGTACCTCTTCTGCATCCTTACCATCGCACCATGTCAACAATGAATATACACTTTTACCATTATCGCAAGTGCCAAAGTCTATTGGCTGTGACATTGGTATACCTAAAGCTGCTACACTCTTCATCATATCAAACTCAATCTTTTTATTATCATATTCCGAGATATCTGCAATGCGAAGTAACAGACGTTCTTGGTCTGTATTTTCTATGTAATATTTTTTGTCACTTGACCAACCTTTGTTAACTGGTTCAATTTTAGTAAATGTTTTGTATAAAGGTATGTCTGTCATTTGTTTAATCCTCCTGTTGCCTGTATTTATCTTTAAATTCTTGCTTTGCAATATCTGAATATTTCAATACAAAATCCGTTTTAGCTTCTGTATATCCATCTCTATCATGTTCATACTCTTTCCATAAACCTAATTTTAGTTCAGAATATTCCGTTGCTACATCTGGATGTGATATAAGATAATCTCTAGAGTACAACTCATTCCAATCACCAAAATACCGACTAATTCTTAGTGTTCAATCATCATATGATATACCAATACAATATTGACCTATTACACAATCAAGCATTTCATCTATATTATCACCATACTTAACTAAACACCCATCTGTATATCCATATAGTTTCCCATTTGAACCCATCATTAAAACCATATTTGAATATATGTTACGTTTCCATATTGGCTATCATATATTTTTTCATTCATTAATATACTCCTCCCAATCAGCTTCCCTTATTTCCTCTATAGTTGACGCTCTACTTCTTCCATAATATATTTCTGAAATAATATCATTTTGTGCATCCTCTGGTGAATCATAACAAGCATCACAGCAATCACAATATAGAAACATATTCCCTGTACTCTTTTCTGTAAGATACTGTAGGCTCCCGTAGTCTTCTTCACCACAAACTGGACATTGCATACAACATATAAAGTCCTTACCTCTGTCTACAAAACTATCAAATAAACTGCTTCCAAAACTATAGTCAACTTTAAAATTCATTACATCATTATTTTCAATATTTAAATCTTCTGGCAAAACACACATTAAAAATTTCTTTCTGCTTGCCATATCAATGTTATATTTTTCTTTTATCTCTACCGAAGTTAATGTATATATTTTTAATTTTTCATCTTTCAACAATTCTTTATTATTTAACCTATTATACAAAAAGCAAAGCATTTCTGGTTCAGGCTTCTTAAAATAAGTTATAGCTGAACTTTTATATAGTATATCAAGGAAAGATAAATCTTTAACCTCTATGATTTCACAGTTTTCTTCGGCATTTTTTACTTTATAGAATTTTGATAAAATGTACTTTTTCCATAAAATATATATCAATACAGCCATATAAAATGATAATGGTGCAAAAAAGGGAATACCAAAATAAATTGTTACCATCGTAAATAAAATCAATACAAATGCCATTATTAAAGAAGTTATAAGTTCAGATTTATAGCCATTATCCCATGTATGTAAATGTAAAATATAATGCTCTATTTCATCTTTAAATGATAACTCTTTTGTCATAGAATTTTTCTTGTTCAATTTTATTACCATAGGAGATAGTATTATTATAAAACCTGCCACCATCGAGGTGATTACCACAAATGGATAACTTATATTTTCATTATTGATATTAAACCAAATATATGTACCATCCATTATAAGTATTGCAAATCCGATTATCTGCCAAGTTATATACAGATGTCTTTTCATAAATTCCATGCTAATGTTTATTCCCTTTCTTTATTTAAAGCTCACAATAATTCTCCTTTTTCTATTTTACCAAAGTTCCTCTAAAAAAACAAAGAATTTATATTTAAAAAAAGAGAATCATTTACGATTCTCTTTTTGTTTAGTACTATATTATCCTATTCTTCTTTTTCTTCTTTTCTAAAAGAAAATTTTCTAACTGAAAATACTACTACTGATATCACTAACAAACCATACCATAACCATGTCTGTGTCATATCTTTGGTACTTGGTGGATCAACCTTTGCTTCTTCAATAACATCATTATAGATAATAGCATAAGTCGAAAACTTATCTGTTTCAAAAGTAAACTCGCCTATACTTGCATCATATTTACCATCAATAATCGTCGATTCGCCTTCATGTACCCTTAATATCTTATATGTCCTTGTCACACCATCTTCTGTCGGCTTTAAATGCTCCGGAATCTTAAGTGTGATACTGATTAATCCACTTGGATTACTTATCCTTTGGGCAATATTATCACCTATTTTCTTAAACAATGAAATATCAATATAATCGCCTACTTTATAACCTATTGTATTATTAGTAACAAGAGCTTTATCTGCACTATCTATTGTAGATGAAATATCGTTTAGTTCCAAATAAATTTTAACA
>JAVBUL010000222.1:0-4034 GCA_031555415.1 Lachnospiraceae bacterium
GCATTGGGAGCACTTTATAGGAGCCGTAAAGCTGTGATTGTTGGTGATCCTAAGCAGGTTGAACCAGTTGTTACAGATGATTTGCTGTTATTAAAAAAGGCATATAATGATGAGGAGTTAAAACCTTATAAGAAAAAAACACTTTCAGTGCAGGGATTTGCTGATCAATTAAATATGTTTGGAACATTTTTGGATAATGAATCTGATTATCCGGATTGGGTAGGTTGCCCATTGCTGGTTCATAGGCGTTGCATATCTCCGATGTATGAGATTTCAAACGAGATTTCCTATAATGGTATTATGAAACAGCAAACAAGATTGCCTAAGTCTGAAAAGACAGAAAAATTTATTTTGGACAAATCACAGTGGATTAATGTAAAAGGGAAAGAAAAAGGGAATAAGAACCACTTCGTAGAAGCCCAAGGACAAAAAGTATGTGAATTATTAGAGTCTGCTTTTTCTAAGAATCAAGAGCCGAGCCTATATATTATCAGTCCATTCACAACAGTTGTTGCAGGAATAAAGAAATATATAAAAGAATATTGCTATAAAAATAGCAGTAAGACAAAAATAAATCGAGATTATATTCTTGATAGCGATCAGAAAAAGATAGGAACAGTCCATACATTTCAAGGTAGAGAGGCAGATGAAGTTATATTTTTATTGGGCTGTGATACAAGTGAAGAGGCAAAGGGGGCAATATGTTGGGTTAATAAAAATATTGTAAATGTTGCCGCAACACGTGCTAAATACAGATTATATATAGTCGGAGATGAAGATGCATGGGGGGCTTCAACCTGTATTAATAAGGCAAAGGAGATAATGGATACATTTGCCGTAAAGGAAATCAAATCTATTCTAGAAGCAGATATCCCAGAGCAGGAAAGGCAGGAGGCATTATTAAAAGCATCAATGGGATTGCCTTCTGTAACTTCATTCTCAACTTTTGAAAGTGAAGACGAAAATGGTGTTGCTGATTACAGTATTAATACAGCAGGATTGATTAAGGGGTTGAATAAGGAGTTCCTTGATGCGGACTTGTCAGTGAAACAACTAGAAAAGTTTGGGTTTGCAGATAAAAAAGATTTAGAAAAATTACCTGTAAAAGTCAAGGAAAATATACTCCTTGGTATGAAACTTTTCTTCTTGCTTGAACCGGTATATAGTGTAAATAGTCAATTAGATGCATCTTGTTGTTCTATCCTTTTCTGCAAAGCGATGGAATTGCAGATGAAAGACTGTTTTACGAATAGCTTAAAAGCGATTTTTCCTGATTTTGAAGTCAGAGGAATGGGACGAGGTAGAGTGGCGTTGAAGGATACTAGGAATGAGGAACTTACGTTAGGAGCATTCGCTAAAATCTTGGGAGACAAAAATGTAGTGCTGGGTGAGAGAATGAAAGAAAGAGGGAAAAATACCCATGATGCGCTTTGGTGGAGTTCCTTCCAGAATAAATTACGTGACTGTACCGAGAGAAGAAATAGGTGTTGTCACGCAGGGCTTTTTACTTGGAGCGAACAGTCACACTTACTATTTGATATATTTAAGACTGATACAAAGAGGCAGAATAGAAACAGAGAAGTTGGTGGTATTCTGTTTGAAAGTGAGATTGGTAAAGAATTGAGTTTGTGATAGAATTAAAATCACCAACATATTACATATGGAAAGCATTGCATGCTAGAGAAGACATGTATAAAAAGAATATATGGAGGTAGTGGATGGATATAGTTGCTTTAAGAGATGATAAAAATAAAATATATTCGATACAACAGTTTGTAATGATGAGCGAAATAGAAAGAGATAAATTTAGGGAGAACATAGTATGTGAGGAATGTGGAGGAGATGCATATTATCGTCGAGCGACAAAAGATGGGAAAACAGCTTGTTTCGCAGCAAGCCATATCCTACCTTGCGATACTGCAAGTGGTAATAAAAGTTCAAAGAATAGTGGTGGTGATGAAACAAATGAAATTGAATCAGGTCAAGATTTTGAAATATTCTGGAATTATTCAAATAGAAAAGTTATGCAAACAGAAGAAAGTGAAGAGGAAACTGATTTAGTTGTCAAAAAAAATAAGAAGAAATATATATTAAAACCGTCTATAGAGAAAAAAGGAAAAATTGGATTAGCATCAATATTAAAATATGCAGAGTATGATATTTTGGAAAAGCAAACATATAATGTAAATATTCCTGGAGTTGGATTGAAGAAACTAAAAGATATAGTTGTTAATTTAAAGGATGTTAATGACATTCATTTGAATAAAAATCTGTTTCTATGGGGAAATATTTATAGCTTTAAATCTAATTGGCTAAATACTTCTTATGATAATAATATTGGAATAAGAGTAAATGAATCCATACAGGAAAGATTTTGGACTTTATACAGAGACAGATTTGTAAAATTACTGCATGACAAAAAATGTTTAATTATTATTTTTGGAAAGGTTGGAAAATCTAAAGCAGGGAAGTATTTTATTCGATTAAATGAAATGAAATATTTTTATATTAGAAAATCAAAGAGATAGAATAAAGAGTTTTGAAAAATTAAAAAAGCATATAACGGAGATTAATACGGAATTATTAAATTATGCATTGGCTTTAGTTGGTAAGCAAAATATGGCAACAACATTGACGGGTATAATTACAACCAAAGATACAGGATATATTTTTCATGTTGGAAATATGCGGGGATATTGGCTACAAGGGAGTTATCTTAAACAATTCACAGAAGATCAGACAACTTACCAATGGCTACTCAATACGGGACAAGCAGATATCGCTGAGACATGTAATAAAAATGAAATTATTTATTGTTTAGGTGGTGGTAATAATAAATATGCTAGTGGTTTGCAAATAATGCAAAGTGATACATTAGCCTTATGCAAAAGGATTATACTAACAACAGATGGAATCCATGAGTTTGTGACAATTGATGAATTGGAAGACTTCATCTTGGGAGAATTGAATGATAAAACTATGCAGGAGTTAGCAGAAAAAGCAAGCTCAAATGGCTCTTTAGATGATAAAACAATTGTTGTAATAGATAAGATGTGAGATGTTCTTCTTTGATTTTCATACATATTATTGACAAGAAAGTAGGTGATTAAATGCCAGGTTGGAATCTCACAAGTGGCATCATAAAATCAAATAATGTGAGCGAAGACCAGTATTGGTCACTTTTTAACTATGTCTTTTCAGATGGCTGCAAAAAACGTAATACATATAAATTCGGTCTAATAAAATCCATACTAGATAACGTATTCAACTGTGAACTAGATAGTGCTTTGCAAACATACTTCATTTCCTATGAGGCGATATTTGCAAAGTTTACGGAAAATTATTGGAACTTAGTACTGAAATATAATCTTAAACAGATGCGGAAAGATGGTAAGACAGAAGTTTCTAAAATAGAAAGTATTTTTTATGAGGCAACTAATAACAATGGAATAGTGCAGTACTTAGAATTTGATTCACTGAACGAGTTGGAGAAAAACCGAATCGTTGCAACTGTTTCAAAAGACTGTAGGAGAAACGTAGTAGGGGCATTATATGAAGATTTTGAAGGCTTGCTCTATGCTTTCGATTTAAAAGGTACAGGTATATATATCAATAGATGTGCATTTGATTTTTTAACAAAATATAAGGCAGAGATTGAGAAGTTGAATTATTATGCATGGGCAAAGTTCATGGAAAGCATAAATGATGATGACGTGTTAGTAAGAGTGATTAATAAACTTGAATTATCTACACCAAGGCGAGCTGATTTGTCTGTATTTAGAGAAGTACTAAGAAAAGAATTCGAAGAATCAAATTGCTTTTACTGTGGGAAAAAATTAAAAACTGTCATACATGTAGACCATTTTATTCCGTGGTCATTTGTAAAAGATGATAAGCTGTGGAATTTTGTGTTATCCTGCTCTGATTGTAACTTGAGAAAAAACAACAAAATCCCTACAAAGGATTACTTGGAAGTGTTATTGAAAAGAAATGAAAAAGCTATTGAATTAAACAATGATTTTATAAGAAAAGAG
>JAVBUL010000141.1:0-7555 GCA_031555415.1 Lachnospiraceae bacterium
AAGCTCTTCTTTCTTATCTTCTAAATCAATATTTAATTGCTCAATAAACTCATCTAATTTTTCATACTGACTCTTAGTTTCTTCAAGTGTCTTAGTATTATCTTCCATATTGCTATTTGCAATCACTATTTTTTCATCAATTTCTGTTAATTCATTACGAATCTTTGATATTTCAAGGTAGAACATATCTATATCATTTTTCTTTAGTTCTTCCTTTAATTTAAGGTACTTTCTCGCAGTTTCGGACTGTCTTTCAAGTGGCTTTAACTGTTTTTCAAGCTCTGTCAAGATATCTGTTACTCTTACAAGATTTTGCTTTTCATTTTCTAACTTTTTAACCGCCTCTGCCTTTCTTCTTTTAAACTTAACTATACCTGCAGCTTCGTCAAAAAGTTCTCTTCTCTCCTCAGGTTTACCACTTAAGATTTTATCAATCTGACCTTGTCCTATAATAGAGTAGCCTTCTTTACCTATACCTGTATCATAAAAAAGTTCATTTACATCCTTTAATCTACAGATTGTTCCATTTATCATATATTCACTTTCACCGGAACGAAAAAGTCGTCTTGAAACTGTAACTTCATCATATTCAATCGGTAATTGATGATCCTTATTATCCAGTGTAATAGCTACATACGCAAAACCAAGCGGTTTTCTGTTCTCTGTACCTGCGAAGATAACATCCTCCATTTTACCACCACGTAGCTGTTTTATTCTCTGTTCACCTAAAACCCATCTTACAGCATCAGCGACATTACTTTTTCCACTTCCATTTGGTCCAACAATAGCAGTTATACCTTCATGGAACTCAAAATTTATCTTATTGGCAAAGGACTTAAATCCCTGTACCTCTATACTTTTTAAGTACATAATTTCCTCGCTTCATTAACATTTATGTATTTTTAACATCATCCTTGATAATATCCATTTCTTTCAAAACCTTTATTGCTTTAAAAGCGGCATCTTGCTCTGCTCTTTTTTTATTCTTGCCTTCACCTTGGCAAATAGGCTTACCATCAAATGTTATATCCACAATAAAAGTTTTATCATGGTCAGGCCCCAGTTCACCTACATGCACATACTCCAACCTGTCCTTAAAATCCTTTTGTATAAGCTCTTGTAAAATGGTCTTGCTATCGTAAAAGAGTTGTCTATTTTCTATATCATTTAAAACAAATCTATCTATAAAATCTTTTGCATTAGCAAAGCCACCATCAAGATAAATTGCTCCTATTAATGCCTCAAATGCATCCGAAACAATTGATTCTCTTTCTCGTCCTCCAGAAATAACTTCTCCTCGTCCCAAAAGTATGTAATTTCCCAACCCTATTGTTCTTGCACATGCAGCCAATGATTGTTCACATACTAAGCTTGCTCTTATTCTTGTTAGTTCTCCTTCTGTTACATCAGGATAATCTGAATACAAGCTTTCACTTGCTATAAGTTCTAAAACAGCATCACCTAAAAACTCAAGTCGTTCATTACTTCCATTTGCACTCTTTTTTCTGTTATTTCCATAAGAACTATGTGTGAGTGCTAACTTTAATTGACTTTTGTCTTTGAATTCATATCCTATTGTCTTTTCTAACTCTTTTGGCTCCATATTCATACTAAACATTGGTCCCTTTCTTCTTGAATCCTCAGTATTCTATAATAGATAATAGAATGGAAGTAACCTACCATTCTATTATCTTGAACTGATTAGTTATTTACAGCGTTTTTAATTTGCTCTACTGCATCTGCAACAGTTACAATCTTTTCTGCTTCTTCATTCGGAATTTCAATATCGAACTCTTCTTCTATTCCCATTATTATCTGGAAAACATCTAGTGAATCTGCTCCTAAATCATCTGTAAATGTTGTATCCATCTTTATTTCTGACTCTTCAACATTTAAAACTTCTGCGATAATTCCTTGTAATTTTTCGAATTCCATTATTCTACCTCTCTTATTTTAATCTTCTTTTTTTATGTTCTCTTTTATTTTTTCATTTATTCTCTGTTCTTTAAATGTTATACATTGAATAATTGAATTGCATACTTCTATGCTTTTTGAGCTGCCATGTGTTTTCACAACAAGTCCATTACAACCTAATAATGGTGCTCCTCCATATTCTTCTGCATCAAATTTTTTCAAGGTCTTTTTTAAAGCCGGCTTAATAAGCAATGCTCCCATCTTACTCACAAAAGTTGACATCAATCCACCTTTTATTTCTTTAATAAGTGTTGCTCCCAACCCCTCATAAAGCTTAAGAATTACATTTCCAACAAAGGCATCACAAACGATTACATCCGCATCACCCTTAGGAATATCTCTTGCTTCAATACTTCCAACAAAGTTAATATCAATGCAATTTTTAAGTAGCGGAAATGTCTCTTTTACAAGTGCATTACCCTTTTCTTCTTCTGCTCCGACATTTACTATAGCAACTTTAGGATTTTTAATTCCTATGACGTTTTCCATGTAAATAGAACCCATTTTTGCAAATTGTAATAAATGTGAAGGTCTTGCATCAACATTTGCTCCTCCATCAAGCAATAAAGTTACTCCTGTTGCTGTTGGTATAAGTGGTGCCATAGGTGGTCTTTCAATACCCTTGATTCTTCCAACTATTATTTGTCCACCAACTAATAATGCTCCCGAACTACCTGCTGAAACAAATGCATCTGCTTCACCATTTTTCACCATATTCATTCCAACAACCATAGAAGAATCTTTCTTTTTTCGTATTGCTTCTACAGGAGGTTCTTCTGTTTCAATCACCTGCGTTGCGTTTACAACTTCTATTTGCTCTTTATTGTATTCATATTTTCCTAGTTCTGCCCTAACTACATCTTCTATTCCGACAAGCTTTACTAATACGGCATCACTTCTTTTTGTAGCTTCCACTGCACCCTTTACCATTTCACCCGGTGCATTATCACCACCCATTGCATCTAACGCAACTATAACTTTGTCCATCGTTCAACCTACTTACCTTTCTAAAATTTTAGCATCACCATGAATACTATACTAAATATTTTTATACAAATCAATACTTCAAATAATTTATTTTTCTTTTTTTAGGGCTTTGTTTATTATTCTTTATATAAAACAAAATGTCGCTTTATGATTTTTAATCATTAATGCGACACCTTGTTTATCTTTATTTTAATATCAAGAACTACTCTACATTTTCATTCTCTCCCTTAATATAAACTACATTATTTATTCTATACCAATTATCTCCTTCTTCTATACTCCTACCAGATTCTTCATTAATATTTTCAATCTCTCCTTCATACTCAATTACAACCTTATCACCAATACCATGATGTCCATCTGATGCCACTATTACTCCTAAATTATTTGAATAATATACAACATATGTACATTTTCCATCCTTTGTTTCATTTACCTTAACTGCTACCTCAGTCCTATCAGGATATCCTTGAATATCATTATTAACATCATACATATCTATTATATAGTAAACAATACCCTCAATATTGTTTGCTCCATTCTTTGTCTCTATATCCTTTGTTTCCATATCCTTTGTTTCCATATCCTTTGTCTCTATATCCTTTGTCTCCACTCCTTCTTTGCTTTCATTGTTACTTTTATCATTATTTCTACAAGCATATATTGCAAACAGTGTAGCTATACACAAAACAAGTAAAAAATGCTTTCTCATTTTCTTTCCCTCCTATTTATATACAGAATAACTATTGCACCAATTATTAAATTCACATCCACCTACCTTATAATAAAATGTAGTTCCTGTTGATGTTTCTCTTGTAGATTCTATTACTGAATTGACTACATAACCGTTTATATTTGGATCCATATAAACATAATAATAATTTCCATCTATTAAACAAGCAAATGTTCCACACAATACTACCGCATGACCCATTTTATATATATTATTTTCATATCTATATATTCCGATTTTTATAGGTCTACCTTGTTTTAAGCTTGCTACCACTTCATTATATGATAGTTTTCTGTCATAAAAATGATACTTTATTCCTAACAGACTTAACATCTTTGGATACCATTCATCATTCTTCACATATGGAACATTTAATTTATAATAGTATGCATGATATCTATCATTAGTATAGCATCCGTTAGTAGATATATTCCCCCATTGACTTGTATTATTATTATATCCCTCTGTTATGTCATCTACTTCATATTTTTCATCTACATCAAAAGAAATATTATTTGGCAACTTCTCCTTTTTTACCATATTTCCATTTATTTTTTGCTTTGTTATTGCATTTAAAACATCTATTGACATTTCCAAATCACTATCTGTATTCTTTTCAATTATTACTTCAACATTGTCATCCGTTACACAAAATAGTTTGTCATCATCATTTACTAATGTAATTTCTTTTCCATCATCTACAATCTCATCAAGTTCTTCAAAATTACTATAGATAAAGCTATACATAATATTACCTTCTATAACTTGTTTTGTTAACATACCTATAGTTTCATCACCTTCAAATACCATCATAGCTGTTTCATCAGTATATTCTTCCGTTAAAACATCAAGTATTTGAGAGCAATATATTGATTCATTTGACTCATATCCAAAGTATCCTAAGGTTGCTCCAATTTCTGTATAATATTCATATTCTTCTGGATTATTTATTTCATTAGCATAAACACTTGTAACATCTCCAACACTTAATAAAATAATTGTAACACTTAAAATTATACACCATACTCTTTTTAACATATCCACCATTTTATCGCCTTTCTACTCTAAGTTTTTTAATTAATGTAATCTTCTACTACTTTTGATGTTTTTATATTTGATAATTTTTATCTTAACATCCTTATTTTTTTAAAATCTTTTTTTTCACCCTCTTTCTTTATATTTAATTAATCTTTTGCTGCTTGTATCAAGCTAACATAAACAACATTATTTATTCTATAATATTTTTCCCCTTCGTTTATAACCCTACCAGATTCTTCTCCAATTTCTTCAAGCTCGCCTTCATACTCAATTTCTATTGAATCACCGATTTTGTAATGCCCATCTGATGCTACTTTTTTTTCTAAATCTCTTGCATAATATGTAACAAATATAACTTCTCCATCTCTTTTCTCATCTACTCTCACTGCTATTTCAGTCCTATCAGATCCTTCTTCCAAAGTGTTATTAACATATAAATTGTCAATTGAATACACCTCTCCTATAACTGTATTTGTTTTTTTTGTTTCTCCATATTTGCTATTTGTATCCTTATTTCCGCATGCACATACTCCGAATAACATAACAATACATAATAATAAAAAACTTTTTCTCATCTATACCCTCTCCCTTATTTATATATTATATAACTATTGTACCAATTATTATAATTTATTTTTCCATTTGTATAGTAAAATGTTGTTCCCGAATTTGTATCCTTTGTAACAGGTATTATAGAATTGACAACATATCCTTTGACATTAGGATCCATGTATACATAATAATATCTACCATCTACTAAATAGGCGAATGTTCCACATAAAATTATTTCATGAGCATTTGTAATCTCTCCGTTTACATATCTACAAACAGAAATATCCATTGGTCTGCCTTTTTTTTAACAATCTACAACATCATTATAAGACATTTTACTCCAAATGGTTTCTTTTACTAATCCTAACATTTCATACATTCTTGACTGCCACTTAAATATTCCAATAGGCTCATTATCTGATTCATTATAGTATCTCAATTTTAACTTTGAATATACATCGAATGGAACATTTATTTGATAATAAGAAGTGTGATATCTATCATTAATATAAAATTTATTTGTGATAATATCATTTATTTGGCTAGTTCCACTATTATACTCTGTAGCTAGATTATCAAATTGATGTCTTTCATCCACTTCAAATGAAATATCCTTAGGTAACTTTTCCTTTTTTACTTTTTTGCCTTTATTTTTTTGCTTTTCTAATTTAGCTAAAACTTTATCTGATGTTTCCAACATCTCTGAATTATTTTCTATTATAATTTCAACATCTCCATCAGCTACACAAAGTAATTGATTATCATCATTTATTAATGTAATCTCTTTTCCTTCTTCTACTACATCATCTAGCTCTTCAAAATTATTATAGATAAAGCTATAAATAGTATTACCATCTATAGTTTGCTTAGTTAACATACCTATAGTTTCATCACCTTCAAACACCATCATAGCTGTTTCATCTGCATCTTCTTCTGTTACAACATCAAGTATTTGAGAGCAATATATTGATTCATTTGACTCATATCCAAAATAACCTAACTGATCCTATCTCTGTATAATATTCATACTCTTCTGGATCATTTGTATTATCGGCATAAACACTTGTAACATCTCCTAAACTTAAAAAAACAATTGTAGCACTTAAAATTATACACCATACTCTTTTCAACTTATCCATTCTTTATCACCTTTCTACTTAAGTTTTTAACTTTACAGTTCCTACCTTTGAAAATTCTTTAGCTTATAATTGATACCTTATAAAATACTTTTTTCACCTCCTTCTCTTTCTACCTTTTCAACCTTTACCTCACTTTCTATTTTTTTTAGTTACCAAATAAAGCTTTGTACAAAAAAACAGATTCCTTTTAAGGGAACCTGTTAAATAATTTTTTTATATACTTAAATTCTCACATTCACAATCTTCCCAATTAATGTAAAATTAACATATATTTTACTTTTTGTCAAGAAATTGTTGCTATTTATTTTTATTTATTTAATTATATAATCACGCATGAGAAAAATCAGGAAAGTATAGCTTTTCTTTTTCAATACTCTTAAGTTCATCTCCATAATAAAAAAATCTATAATCCTCTTCACCATCATAAATCTGTGAATCAAACAAGTCTACTTCTTCTTTACAAGGTGCAAACGACAAAATCAGCTTATCATACTCATCTTTAATATGTGATATCACCTGTTCCAAATCAATCTTTCTTATGCAAAATACACTTTTAAGATATAATGTGTTGTTATCCACTTCCATAACCACATAGCAATCAAGTTCTCTACTATAATAAACATTCTCCATTCCACTAGTATAAAACATTTGAAGACCATATTTATTTGTCTGCTCCAATGCAGAATTAATCCCACTATTCCTAACTGCATTCATATACATACTTTTCTGTATTAGATCTGTTGTGTCAATATCCCTAAAGCAATCCTCACTATCTAGTTCGCTTGCTTTTGCTTGCATGATATTTTTAGCTTCATTTTTCAATATATACCTATACTGCATACCTATTAAAAAACCAATTTTATTATAAAAATCCAATGCACTTATGTTGCCAAATAAATAAATTCCATCACATTTTCCAACATAATCATTCAATACCATTTTCATTAAATCTCTTGCATATCCCTTATTTCTATATTCCATACTTGTCATAACTGTTCCTAGCTGAATATAGTACTTTTCCTTCCCATTTTGAACAAACTTCATCAAGTTTACCGATACATTTGCAATTATCCTACCATTTTCTTCATATGAATATGGTATATAATCTCCTTCAAAATATCCATTCGTTACC
>JAVBUL010000206.1:0-4153 GCA_031555415.1 Lachnospiraceae bacterium
TTTTCAAAAGGACGTAGTAGAATTAGATATAAAAGATGTGGATAGGGAAGAATTTGAATTTAATATTAATGTTGATTCACAGTCAATAAAAACAAACTTAAGTAGACGTAGAAGAGTATTTTTATATGGTATTTTAGAGAATAAATATTTACTATTATTGATTAGTTTTATCACAGTGGTTATTACTAGTTTAATCATATTCTTAAATGTTCAAGTATTAAACAAGGTATATAAGGTTAATGAGTCATTTAAAGTCGCAGGTTTTGTGATGAAGGTGACTAATAGTTATGTAATGGATACTAATTATTTAGGAAAGAATATTGGTGGGAAGAAATATAATTATATTTTAGTAAAAGCTAATCTTCATAATATTAGTGGGATAGAAAACTATATAAGCACAGAAAATGTAAGACTTGTTTTAAATGGTAGAACCTATATTCCACAGGTCAGTGATTATAATGATTTTAGTGATATTGCCCCAGGTTATAATGAGAATAAGTTTACAGCTGATGAGACTAGAAGTTATGTGTTTGGTTTTGAAATAGATAAGAAGGTTTCAGTTAAAACTGCGTATTTTAAAGTACTTATGAGTAAGGCATTCTCTAATAAAGGGGAACTTTTGAAAAAGTATCAAAAGGTAAAGATAAATATAACGAAGCCAGGTAATATGAAATTAATTGAAACAGGTAAGTTAGGAAAAGAGATGTGGTTTAATAAATCTCATATAGGTGGTAGTAATATTAAGCTAGACGATTATTCATTTGATGATGGATTTATGTATAACTATAAGAGTTGTACTGGAAATACTTGTAGAATTTTATCAAAAGCGGTAGTTACAAATGATTTAGAGAATAAAGCAATTCTACAACTTAGTGGAAGGATGGTGATGGATGCTAGTTTAGGATTTAGTGTATCAGAGGTTCCTGAATATATCTCTAAGATTGCAAGAATTGAATATAAATTAGAAAATGATAAGAATACTTATTACAGTCCACTCATAAATATGACTGATCCAGATATTGCAGATAATAATTATTACTATGAAGTTAATTTTCAAGTTGTTTGGGCACAGAAGGTTTGGTTATCATTTAGATTTAGAGATAAGGAATATAGATATATGTTACAAGAATAGATTAGTCTATTCTTTTTATATGCCCATTCCCCAAACGATTATACACGATCCTTGTGGCGGGGTAGTTGACAGGATTTAGACTTTGTTGCGGAAGCTTCATTGTCTGAATCCAGGGATACAAGCCCCGCTGCTTGCGGCGAGTTATTAATTGGTATACCGCTTTAAGCTCCGACCACTTGTGGCGGGGTAGTTGACAAAACATAAAATAATGTTATACTAGACGGCAAAACAAGGGGTGTTTTGAGTGAAAAGGATACATTTTTTTATTGTTGGTATTATGTTTATAATAATGATATCAGGATCAAATATATATGTTAATAAGGAAAAGATTGAAACTTATAAAATTAGAACTGAAGCTAGAACATTCTTAGAAAAAACATATAATATAAAAGAAGAAGTTAAGGTATATAATGAAACTGATAGTAAAACTGTTAACACATTGGCTGTTAGTAATACTTCAATTGCAACTTATGAGGCGGTGGATGGTTCTTTAAGTGAATATTCTAAAGAGGTATTAAGGTTAATTAATGAGGAAAGAGCAAAGGCAGGGATTGCGCCACTTAGGGCTAATAATATAGCTTTAAATAAGGCTGCTAATATAAGGGCAAAAGAAATAGTAGAACTTCCAAGTCATACTAGACCAAATGGTGAATTATGTTTTTCAATTTTAATGGAATTTGGAATAGGGTATAATTATGCTTCTGAAAATGTTGCGGGTTGTATTGCTACTCCGGCTGAAGTGGTAAGTGCTTGGATGGCATCTCCTGGTCATAGAGAAAATATTATGAATCCTAAGTTTACTCAAGTTGGACTAGGTTTTTATGAAAGTGATCACTATTATTACTGGTCACAATTATTTATCGATTAAAGCAAAACACCTTTTACACAAGTTTAAAGGGTGTTTTTGATTATTAAATTGACAGGGGCAATATTTTATAATACAATAATATTGCTTTTAGTAAATGCATATATATTATTTAGATGGGGCTATAGCCAAGTGGTAAGGCATGGGACTGCAACTCCCTGAGCGTTGGTTCAAATCCGACTAGCCCCTCCAAATATGAATTCACTCAAATTTTTGAGTAAAATACATAGATAAAGCGTTGATTTTAAAGGGAAATCGGCGCTTTTATCTTTTTACAAAATAAAGGTGAAAAAATGGAGTTTGAGATAGCGGATTTGAACAAATCCGATGAATTAGAAAAGAAGATTATGATTACTTGTAGTTTTAATCACTGCAAATGTAGCTTTAGACAAGGAAGAATATTAAGTATCAAAAACACTAATATAAATTTCATAGGGCCACATAAAGTAGAAATTAATTACAAGGGTAAGAAGATTGTATTGATTTATTTTGATAAGAACAACTTGTTTTTTTATAATAGAACAATGCCAATAGACAATAAAAAACTTGATGCAATACTCAAAGAGCTTAAAGGTAATAAATAATATATTCAATCGTATTATCTATCTTACCTTTTTTTAATGCTTCTGCTGTTTCAGTATCGATAACAACATAATTGTGTTCCCGATAGTGTCCAAGCAGTTCCAAAATGCTTTTATCAATTAGAACTAGTATTTCTTAGTTATTGTGTAAATGTTGACCAAATAGGTACCAAAACAAACCTAGTTAGATATAGAGTAAATATTAATAAATTTGATTTAAAACTACAGACAAATCAATTTTTTGACGTAATAATATATCAAAGGAGATTGATGACTATGGGAAAAGAAGAATTAATAGATAATGATATTACTGATGCTAAATGGGAGTCATTATACCTCCCAAGTGAAGATAACTTGCATAATTACTTTATTAAGTATGTGATTCCAGAAATTTTCTGTTGGCAGCTTGCCAATAATTATTCAAGGGGATCTCTATGTACGGGGAGCCTGATTCAACATTATAATTCATTAACTGACTTAGTTTTGATTAAAGTTGAATTAACGAGTATTAGACACTTGATTGATGATCTTTTGCATATCAAATATAATCTTTATATAAAGAATGAAATACCATTAGTTCTCGAGAAATGGCAAGGTAGTAATAACTATAAAACACATTAGAGTATCAAATCTGTAACCATTAAAATAAATTTAGAACTTGGAAATAAAATTTAATACCATATTTAAGGAGTTAAATCATGTTTTTCTGTGGCTTAGTTATTTCTAAACATATGAAAAAGTGATATAATTATTTGTAGTACTATTAAAACGAAAGGAGTGAGACAATGCTCTTAACTATAAATTATTCTGGTAAAAACACAAAAGATTTAGGATATCTATTACATAAGAATCCTTTAAGACCTCAAGAGTTCACACTTGCCTATGGAAAGGCATATGTTTTTTATCCCGAAGTATCTGATACAAGCACTACGGTTGCATTACTATTGGACATTAACCCTATTGATTTAGCTAGAGGCAAGATAGGGTCTACAGATGGAGGCCTTTTTGATTATGTTAATGACAGACCTTATGTTTGTTCATCATTTATGAGCACAGCAATTTCTAAAGTATTTGGAACAGCAATGTCAGGTCGTTCAAAAGAAAGACAAGAGCTTGTAGATACTCCGTTACTTTTAACTGCAAAGATCCATATGTTATCAGTTCCGAATCAAAGTATAATTTCGGAAATATTTGAACCTTTAGGGTATTCGGTAGATATCGAAACTTTTCAAAATGATGATAAGTTTTCTAGTTGGGGAGAAAGTAAATATGTAAATCTCGCTTTAGCGGGAACTGTAAGATTACAGGATTTATTGAAACATTTATATACTTTAATCAAAAGCCAAATAGCCCACAGGCGGCTATTTGGCGTAAGGGTTTAATTCCCCGCTACTTGTAGCGAAATAAAATAAGATGTAAAATAAGATATACGATGTGATTGCAATGAGTTCGTATATTCATAAGAGCCATAATGTGACGTATGTAATGTATCACATAGTCTGTCCAATAAAATATAGAAGAATGGCAATAAATAATGAAGTAGACCGGACATTGAAGGAAATATGTTTGGAATTG
>JAVBUL010000169.1:0-3145 GCA_031555415.1 Lachnospiraceae bacterium
AAACAGAGGGGTTATACCGGCCGGCCCCGAATAAGAGACTATTAATAACGTGAAAAAAAGAAAAATCACCGACAAAAAGGTTACTTGTTTCCGCTGTATTAATAATTACCGAGTGTTCAAAAAAAGCAAACAGACAGATAAATGCCGCAAGAATAATGCTTATCCCCACTTGAGGAATTATAAGTCTAAATTTGCCGGTGCTAGGTTTTTTTTGCTCTTTTATGGCCTCTTGATTTACCTCCGAATACTGTAAATCACCAGAATTATGTACACCGTAGTTTGGCATAGACGGAGCAGTGGTCACCGGTTCGGCCTGCTGTTCTTGAAGCTTTTTTACGGAATTGCCGCATTTGTTGCAGAAATTCGCATCATCAGGTATCTGATTTGCACATTTGGAACAAAACATCTCTTTATCATCTCCAATAATTAAATTTTGAAGTGCCTGTTTTCGTTTTTCTAAGAAGTGTTTGGAATATACTTAGGTATTTACAACTTTTTCTCTTATTTTTTACTATTATAATACATTTGTCACTATAAAATCAATTCTTTTTCACATCTATAATGAACATATGAATGCATTAGAGTAAATATTCAGTAATAAATTAAAAGCTGCCGGAAAAGCATTAGCTTTACGGCAGCAAATTTTCTAAATTTTTTCTATCTTTCATTATTAGCTTTTATATCCATCAACCAGCTCTTAGGTTGGTTTTTTATTCTGGCTAATTCGAAAAATGCTTTTACTATATTTTTATCAATCGATGTAGTGAATCTTTGTCTATATTTAAGTTTATTATATCCCACAATTTCTACCCCACAAATTTATTTTACAATATTATTGTATACCTTAAGATAATATCGGTGTGAAAAAATGAAAATAAATTGTGAAAACAGTTTTTGTGTTTATTACGAAAATGATAAAATTTCTATAAATCCGTAAATTTTTTCAGCTTTTTTCCTTCAAAAAAAGGTTGACCTGTTATGCTTTTTAAATCGCAATAATTAAAGCCCATCATAATAATCGGGTCAATTTTTATTGGGTCGGGCTGGCCCCCAGTCATATATTCTTCCCCTGCAAACGAAGCTACAATTTCACCAAAGAACATAGTAAATCCACGTATTTCTTTGCTATCACAAACTTTACAAAGAAAATTAAGCGGACACTCTTTTATCATCGGCGCAAGACCGTCTGCATCAAAAAATGATGTGAATAAACCTGATTTGTCAACACTCTTACCGGAGATTATACCACAGAAATCCATTTACTTTATTAATAAAGTGGATGGAATATTGACGCTGAAATAACCGGTCTGCACAATTCCTTCCGTTATATAGTGCGTATCCTTTAGGGATACGCAAAGAACAGGTTCAAGACAAGCGCAACCTCCCGCGCCTACAGTAGTATATGTCTCTTTTTCATTTATCATTGCTCCAACAATCATAGCCGGAAAAGGTCCAACCGCCTGGTTTTTAAGTTTAATTTTCCCCATATTATCCTCCAAAATATAAATTAAACTGTTGAATCACTTCTATTTTATATCACTTTTTTTAAATAAAATAATACCAATAAAGCTTAATACAATAATATAAAATGCAGCGACACATAAACGCTGAATAATATCGCCGGCTGTAAACAGGTTAAAGTTACCGATATCAATATTTGTTGAAAAATCAATTTTCATTAAATCAGGATTTTTGAAATAGCCTGATAAAACATATAATGCCATTTGAGTTCCCAGAAAGTATGCTGTATATACAGTACATAGCACCGCTATTTTTTTAAAAACAAATATTAAGAAAATGCCGAGTGACGCAGCCCCTGCCAGTAATAAAAGCTGCAAACACATTGCTTTAAATGTTGATAATAAAAAAGCCGGAGTCATTCCCTCCCCCATGCCATTTATCAAAATTCCAAAAGACATCGGAATCAGAACTGCGCCAATATACATAACCGTGCAGAAAAAGATAGATACGATCAATTTTGAAATATAAAATTTGGTTCTTGAGGTACCAAAAGATAATGTATTCTTGACAGCGCCGGAAGAGAAGTCTACTGCACCAGTTGCATATATAAGAGGCAAAGTAAAAAGCAAAAAAAACTGGATCATTTCCATGACAAATGTAAATCCTTGTTTTCCTGTCATATGATCCATTATAACAAATAAAATTGATAAGCTCCAAAAAGCCGCCATCGTAATATATATTATTTCGTCTTTGAGCAGCCTGTAAAAATCAGAACGTAATAAATTCAACATATTGCTTCGGCCTCCTTGATCAAATTAGTGTAATAATCCTCTAAACTGTCACCAATTTGTGAAGCTGCGTTAACGGCTATTCCTGAAATGACCAATTCTTTTATTATTAATGACGAATTAACAATTTTATCAAACACTTTAATTTTATAATCAGAAACAATTATATAATCATGAATCTGCAATTTGGTTTCCAGAATTTCAGCAGTTTTTTCGCTGTTGTCAACTTCTAAATGCAGCGCAAGACGGCATTCATTTTCAAGCTGCCCGCTTGTAATCTCCTTGATAAGTTTTCCTTTATGTATAAATCCGTATCTTGTGACAAGCAGCGATAATTCCGATAAAATATGGCTGGAAATTAGGATTGTAATTCCTTCTGAGTTCATTCGCTTCAATACTTCGCGCACTTCAACAATTCCAGTCGGGTCAAGACCGTTTATCGGTTCATCCAACATTAAAAATTCGGGATTACTGAGCATGGCAAGCGCTAAGCCCAGCCTCTGTTTCATACCAAGAGAAAAATTCTTAAATCTCTTCTTTCCGGTATGGGTAAGACCTGCGATATTAAGTGCTCTGTCAATACTTTCTTTATCCGAAATACCGCGTTGCTTACGGTAATATTCAAGATTTTGCTTTGCAGTGAGGTTAGGATACAGTGCAGGAGTTTCAATAATAGCGCCCATTCTTCTTCGTGCCGCTGCAAGTTCCTTTTGTGATGTCTTTCCAAAAATCGAAATCTCACCGCTGTCCTTGGAATTTAGAGCCGATACCATACGCATTAGCGTAGTTTTTCCTGCACCGTTCTGCCCAACAAGTCCGTATATATCGCCGTATTCAACATTTATATTTATGTTATTGACGGCTATCTGATTTTTATAGCATTTAGTTAAATTATT
>JAVBUL010000138.1:0-14149 GCA_031555415.1 Lachnospiraceae bacterium
CATTTTATACGCAACAGTATTTGCAGTTTCCTTAATAGGATTATTTGAAGTATATAGAGTGATAAGTATACATAATAATATATTAGGCTATTTAGGCTATATTGCAGCTATAGTATATTTATTATTATTAAGATTTACAGATTCAGGATATTTTGATGTGTTTACGGTAGGTTATTTATTGATACTAATGGCAATTTACGTATTTACATTTCCGAAATATAAAACACAAGATATATTAATGGCATATTTTGGAGTTTTTTATGTACCTGTACTTATGTCATATTTATATCAACTAAGAGTGTATAATGAGGATGGAATATATACATTTTGGTTGATATTTATCTGCTCATGGGTTTGTGATACATGTGCATACCTAGTTGGTGTAACATGTGGAAAGCATAAAATGGCACCAATACTTAGTCCTAAAAAGTCTATTGAAGGAGCAATTGGAGGATTAATAGGAGCAGCAGGAATAGGTGCACTCTATGGAGCTATCGTAGGAAGTAAGCTATCTGATATAAATAATGCAGTAGTTTTATTTGCGGTTATTGGCTTTGTTGGTGGTCTTATATCTATGGTTGGTGACTTATGTGCATCAGCTATAAAGAGAAATTTTGAAGTAAAAGACTATGGTAAGCTTATACCGGGACATGGCGGTATATTGGATAGGTTTGATAGCGTTATATTTACAGCACCAATTATTTTTTACTTAATAGTATTTTTTGCTTAGGAAAGGTAAAAGGTTGAAACAAATGAAACATATCTCATTATTGGGTTCAACAGGTTCAATAGGAACTCAGACATTAGAAGTAGTAAGGAATAATGATGATTTTGTAGTAGAAGCACTTGCTGCAGGAAGTAATATTGTTTTATTAGAAAAGCAGATAAGAGAGTTTAATCCATCTTTAGTATGCGTTTATAATGAAGAATTTGCGAATGAGTTAAAAATAAAGGTTGCCGACTTGAGTGTAAAAGTAGTTTCCGGAATGGAAGGCTTAATCGAAGTAGCAACAATAGAAATAGTAGATACAGTAGTGACAGCTATGGTAGGTATGATAGGAATCAGACCAACTATAGCAGCTATAGAGGCAGGTAAAAACATAGCTTTAGCAAATAAAGAGACGTTAGTAACTGCAGGGCATCTAATAATGCCATTGGCGAAAAAAATGAATATAAAAATTTTGCCGGTAGATAGTGAGCATAGTGCGATTTTCCAATGCTTAAATGGAGAAAATAATACTGAAATAGATAAAATATTGCTTACAGCTTCAGGTGGTCCGTTTAGAGGAAGAACAGTGGAGCAGATGAAGGATATTACAGTTGAGCAGGCATTGAAACATCCTAACTGGGAAATGGGAAGAAAAATTACAATAGATTCAGCAACTATGGTGAATAAAGGACTAGAGGTAATAGAGGCAAAATGGCTGTTTGGAGTTGAGCTTTCCGATGTAGAAGTAGTGGTTCAGCCACAAAGCCTTATTCATTCTATGGTGCAGTTTAGTGATGGTGCGATAATGGCGCAGCTTGGAACACCGGATATGAAACTGCCGATACAATATGCATTAACTTATCCAGATAGAAGATTTTTGCCAGGTGAAAGAGTTGACTTTGGTATGTTGTCACAGATTACTTTTGAAAAACCTGATTTAGAAACTTTTAAAGGTTTAAGGCTTGCATATGAAGCAGGAAGCTATGAAGGTACCATGACAACGGTGTTTAATGCTGCAAATGAATTAGCGGTAAGTAAATTTTTAAATAAAGAAATAGGATTTTTAGATATAGCAAATAGTATTGAGAAGGCTATGTCGATGCATAATAATATTAAGAATCCTACAGTAGAACAAATTCTTGAAGCAGAAAAAGAAACATATGATAATATTCATATTTAAGTAAGAATAGGAGGGGTGTAAATTTTATGAGCATTATAGTGGCAATATTGGTATTTAGTATACTTATTTTCATACATGAGTTAGGACATTTTTTTCTTGCAAAGTTAAACGGAATAAGAGTAGTTGAATTTTCAATAGGTATGGGACCAAGACTATTTTCGTTTGAGAAGGGAGATACAGTATACTCGCTAAAATTATTCTTTTTTGGCGGCTCTTGTCAAATGCTTGACGAGGACTACTTTCCGGAAGAAGGCGTGGAAGTAGATAATGAAAAGGCATTTACGTCAAAATCAGTATGGGCGAGAATTACAGTTATTATAGCCGGACCATTATTTAACTTTATACTTGCATTTATATTAGCTGTTATAGTTATGGGAAAGGCAGGATATGACGCTCCATATGTTTCAAATGTTGAGGTAAATTCTGTTGCAGATAAAGCAGGACTACAAACAGGGGATTTAATAACTAGCTTTAACGGCGAGGGTATTACTTTAGCAAGAGAACTTATGGTAAGCTTATATGTTAATCCTTTGGATGAGGAAGATGTAGAGATTACCTATGAAAGAGATGGAAAAGAGTACGAAGTGACATTGACTCCAGAGAAAAAAGAGTCATATGTTATAGGTATATCGTATACAGCAAATGATAATAGTGCCAAAATTTCAGAGATAGCAGAAGGTGGAGCTTTTGATAAAGCAGGAGTTCAAGCAGGTGATATAATAGTTGAGATAAATGGTACAAAAATATCATCTGGAAAAGAATTTAGTCAGTATATGAATGCAAATCCACTTGATGAAAACGTTGTAAAATATACATTAGCAAGAGATGGCGAAGAATACCAAATTGAGGTGATGCCTGAATATAAAGGTTCATACTATACAATCGGTTTTGGATACAATACAAGTAGATATGATGCAAATGCATTTGAAGCAGTAAAATATAGCTTTGCAGAGATTAAATACCAAATAAAATCAGTATTTAAAAGCTTAGGATTATTATTTAATGGAAAACTTGGAGTAAATGATTTTACAGGTCCTGTAGGCATAGTAGATATCATTGATGATACTTACCAAGAAAGTAAATCAGACGGATTTATGGCAGTGTTCTTAAATATAGCCAATATTACTATTCTTTTAAGTGCAAACTTGGGTGTTATGAATTTATTACCAATTCCGGGACTCGATGGAGGAAGGTTGATATTCTTAATTATTGAAGCGATATTTAGAAAGCCGGTTCCACGTAAATTTGAAGGAATAGTAACAGCGGCGTGCATGATGTTATTGATGCTGTTTGCTGTATATATATTATTTCATGATATTAGTAAATTTTTCTAACATAAAATTTATCAGCAAATAGAAGAAGAGTAAGTCAAGTGAGGGTTTGAATTTTGAATACTAAAATAATACACATTGGGAATAAAGTTATAGGCGGAGGCAATTCTATACTTATTCAATCTATGACAAATACAAAGACTGAAGATGTAGAAGCAACAGTAAATCAAATAAAAAAGCTTGAAGCAGCAGGTTGTGATATTGTTAGGTGTACAGTGCCTACACTAGAGGCTGCAAAAGCAATATCAGAAATAAAAAAACATGTAAATATACCGATAGTGGCAGATATTCATTTTGATTATAAAATGGCAATTGCTGCTATCGAAAATGGGGCAGATAAGATAAGAATAAATCCCGGAAATATAGGTGGAGAAGATAAGCTAAGGCAAGTGGTAGATAAAGCTAAGGAAAAGAATATACCTATAAGAGTTGGTGTAAATAGTGGTTCGCTAGAAAAAGATATCTTAAAAAAGTATGGCGGAGTAAGTGCAGAGGGAATTGTAGAAAGTGCTTTAGATAAAGTTAAGATGATAGAGGATATGGGATATGAAAATATCGTTATAAGTATTAAGTCATCAGATGTATTAATGTGTATAAAAGCACATGAGATAATTGCAAATAAGACCAATTATCCATTACATGTAGGAATAACAGAGTCAGGAACACTTTATTCAGGTAATATAAAATCTTCTGTAGGACTTGGAATAATATTACATCAGGGAATAGGTGATACAATAAGGGTATCACTTACAGGTGATCCAACTGAGGAAATAAAAACAGGTAAACTTATACTAAAAACATTAGGACTTAGAAAAGGTGGAATATCTGTAGTTTCGTGCCCTACATGTGGCAGAACGAGGATAGATTTAATCGGCCTTGCAAATAAAGTAGAGACAATGGTAGAAAAATATGATGATTTAGATATAAAAGTAGCAGTTATGGGATGTGCAGTAAACGGTCCAGGTGAGGCAAAAGAGGCTGATATAGGTATAGCTGGAGGTGAGGGCTGTGGTCTGCTTATAAAAAAGGGAGAGATTATTAAGAAAGTGCCGGAGGAAAAACTACTTGATGAATTAGAAGAAGAACTAAGGAATTGGAAAAGAGAGTGGTAAAATGGAAGACTTTAGAATGTTTTTTACTGTATTTCCTGATTTAAAAATAGATAATAAATTGATGGAACTTTTGAGTTTGGCTAGAGTGGAGAAAATAGCTACTAATCATAACAAAAGTTCTATTCGTGTTTATATAGTAAGTAATAGAATTATTTCAAAAAAAGAAGTATATTTTATAGAAAAGGAAATGTCTTCTCAGTTGTTCAAAAATACTGTTTCAGTAAAGTTTATCGAAAAGTATATACTTTCTGGTCAATATAATGCAAAAACATTGTGGGATAGTTATAGAGAAAGCATGCTTGAAGAAACGAAACAAATCAGTAGAATTTTATATAATATTCTAAAAAAAAGCGATTGTGAAGTAATTAATGATTCAAAAATGATTTTTACAGCAGAAGATACAGTGCTTACAAGAAGTAAAGAAAACGAATTCAAATCATACATAGAATCAGTGGTAAAGCAAAGATGTGGATTAGAGGCAGAAATCCTAATTGAGTATAAGGAAGTTACAGAGAGCAGATATAAAAAAGAGAGTGAAAGACGAATGCAAAATGAGGTTGATGAAATTTCAAAACGTTTTGCATTATCAAAACAAGAAGATAAACCTGTAGAAACCAAAAAGGTGGATGAGGGCAAAACTGAAAAAACAGATAATGCTCCTAAAAAAGTGGAACAAAAGAAATGGGATGGCGAAAAGAAGTTTTTTAAGAGGGATAGTTATACAAAATCAGATGACCCAAATGTGATTTATGGAAGAGGATTTGATGGAGAAGTTACAAAGCTTGAAGATGTAGATGCTGAATCAGGTGAGGTTATTATAAAGGGGCAAATTATTTCAGTAGATATAAGGGAAATCAGAAATGAAAAGAGTATTATATCCTTTGCAATAACAGATTTTTCAGACTCTATAAAAGCAAAAATATTTATAAAAAATGAAAATCTTGCTGATGTCATAGGTGAACTTAAAGCAGGAAAATTTATTATGCTTAAAGGTATTGCATTATTCGATACATATGATAAAGAAGTATCAATAGCATCAGTTATGGGAATAATGAAAGCCATTGATACAAGAGTAAAGAGAATGGATAATAGTGTTGAAAAAAGAGTTGAACTTCATTGTCATACAAAAATGAGTGATATGGATGGTGTGGCAGATGCAGGAGATATTATAGAACAAGCTATAGCATGGGGGCATCAAGCAGTTGCAATTACAGACCATGGATGTGTTCAAGGTTTTACAGATGCATTTCATAAAATTCAAAGTCTTGGATGGAAATATAAAGACAAGGGTGAAGAGTTGAATTTTAAGGTTATTTATGGTGTAGAGGCATATCTAGTAGATGATTTAAAGGAAATAGTGACTGATTCGAAAGGACAATCGCTGGGTGATAAATATGTCGTATTTGATATAGAAACTACAGGCTTTAGCGCACAATATGATAAAATAATTGAAATTGGTGCGGTAAAGGTGGAAAAAGGCAATGTGGTTGATAGATTTAGCGAATTTGTTAATCCGAAGATACCGATACCATTTAAGATTGAACAACTCACAGGTATAAATGATGAAATGGTTATGGAAGCTGGGACTATAGAAGAAGTACTACCTAGATTTGTTGAATTCATTAAGGATAGTGTAATGGTTGCTCACAATGCGGATTTTGATATGAGCTTTATTTTTAAGAACGCCAGGGATTTAGGATATGAACTTGATTGCACAATAGTTGATACAGTTTCGTTAGCAAGAGTACTTCTTACAACTATTAGCAGATATAAGCTTGATACAGTGGCGAAGGCACTGGGGATAGTACTTGAAAATCATCATAGAGCAGTGGATGATGCAGAATGTACTGCGAAGATATTTTTGAAGTTTATAGGAATGCTTAGTGATTTGGGCATTGATAATTTAGAACAAGTAAATGATATGTTTAAATCCTCCGAGCAGGCAATAAAGAAATTACCTAGCCATCATGCAATTATATTGGCGGCAAATGAAACCGGAAGAATAAATTTATATCGTTTGGTTTCAAATGCTCATATTAACTATTTCCATAGGGGACCACGAATTCCGAAGAGTGATTTCTTGGCAAATAGAGAGGGGCTTATTATAGGAAGTGCTTGTGAGGCAGGAGAATTATATCAAGCAGTTTATAGTGGGAAAAGCGATGCCGAGATAGCAAGGCTAGTGAATTTTTATGATTATTTAGAGATTCAGCCAATCGGGAATAATATGTTTATGGTTAATAAAGGGGAAACTACAGTAGAAAATCTTGTTGAAGTAAATAAAAAGATAGTAGAGCTTGGTGAAAAGTTTGATAAGCCGGTAGTAGCTACTTGTGATGTTCACTTTTTAAATCCTGAAGATGAGGTTTACAGAAGAATCATTATGACAGGTAAAGGTTTTGATGATGCTGATGATCAAGCACCGCTTTACTATAGAACTACCGAGGAAATGTTAGACGAGTTTTCATATCTAGAGCCAAGTAAGGCGTATGAAGTAGTGGTAACAAATACAAATAAAATATCAGATATGATAGAAAAAATATCTCCAGTACATCCTGATAAAGCGGCACCGGTAATTCCAAACTCAGACCAAATACTAAGAGATATTTGTTATAATACAGCACACTCTATATATGGAGAGAATCTTCCAGAGGTTGTAACAGAAAGACTTGAAAGAGAGTTGAATTCAATTATATCAAATGGATTTGCAGTTATGTATATTATTGCACAAAAGCTGGTTTGGAAATCAGTTGAAGATGGTTATCTGGTAGGTTCAAGAGGTTCTGTAGGTTCTTCGTTTGTTGCCACAATGGCTGGTATTACAGAGGTTAATCCCTTAAGACCTCACTATTATTGTAAAGAATGTCACTATAGTGATTTTGATTCGGATTATGTGAAACCTTATGCGGGAGGTGCAGGATGTGATATGCCTGACAGAAAATGTCCTGAATGTGGAGCGGATCTTGTAAAAGAAGGATTTGATATACCGTTTGAAACCTTCTTAGGTTTTAAAGGAAATAAAGAGCCGGATATAGATTTGAACTTTTCAGGAGAATATCAAAGTAAAGCACATGAATATACAGAAGTTATTTTCGGAAAAGGTCAAACATTTAGAGCGGGTACAATCGGTACACTTGCGGAAAAAACAGCTTTTGGATATGTAAGGGGCTATTATGAAGATAAAGGAATTGTGAAAAGAACCTGTGAAAAAGAACGTATAGCAAAGGGATGCGTGGGTGTTAGAAGAACTACAGGTCAGCATCCGGGTGGAATTATTGTTTTACCATATGGTGAAGAGATATATAAGTTTACGCCTGTTCAAAGACCCGCTAATGATATGACAACTAAGACAGTAACGACACACTTTGACTATCATTCAATCGACCATAACCTTTTAAAACTTGATATATTGGGACATGATGATCCTACCATGATAAAGATGCTGGAGGATTTAACCGGAGTAGATGCAACAAAGATACCGTTAGATGATCCTAAGGTTATGTCATTATTTGAAAGCACAGCAGCTTTAGGTATTAAGCCTGAGGATATTGATGGATGTACTCTTGGTTCTTTAGGAATACCGGAGTTTGGAACGGAATTTGTTATACAGATGTTAGTTGATACAAAGCCAAAGTCATTTTCAGACTTGGTAAGGATTTCAGGATTGTCACATGGTACAGACGTGTGGTTAGGAAACGCACAAACACTTATTCAAGAAGGAAAAGCAACTATTTCTACTGCGATTTGTACAAGAGATGATATTATGACATATCTGATAGGAATGGGAATGGATTCCGAATTATCATTTACTATTATGGAATCAGTTCGTAAGGGTAAGGGATTAAAGCAGGATTGGAAAGAGGATATGTTAGCACATAATGTTCCAGATTGGTACATATGGTCTTGTGAAAAGATAAAATATATGTTCCCGAAGGCACATGCGGCGGCATATGTTATGATGGCTTTTAGAATCGCATACTTTAAAGTGTATTACCCAATTGCTTATTATGCAGCATTCTTTAGTATTAGGGCATCTTCATTTAATTATGAATTAATGTGTCAGGGTAAGGATAAGCTTGAGTATTATATGGCAGACTATAAGAGGAGAAAAGATACTTTAACTAATAAAGAAATTGATACATTAAAAGATATGAAGGTTGTTCAGGAAATGTATGCAAGGGGATTTTCTTTTATGAAACTAGATGTATATAAAGCACAGGCGAATAGATTTCAGATAATAGATGGACAACTTATGCCGTCGCTTAGTACAATAGAAGGTCTTGGAGATAAGGCGGCTGATGCAGTAGTAGAGGCGGCAAAGGATGGAGAATTTTTATCAAAAGATGATTTTAGAACAAGGACTAAGGTTAGTAAAACGGTTATTGATTTAATGGCTGACTTAGGAATGTTAAACGATATACCAGAAACGAATCAATTGTCGTTATTTGACTTTTATTAAAAATATTTGGGCTAAAAGGATAAGAATATATGGTGGATAAAGAGCGTTTCTTTAAGGCAAAAGATAAAGTAATTGGGATTGATAGGCAAAGACATGGAATAGGAACACTTTCTGAAAAAACAGTTCATGCAGTTATAAAGAATTATTATGAACCTGATGAAGATAAACAAGAAATTCCTATTGAAAATTATGTTGCAGATATATATAATGAGAAAGGTATAATTGAAATTCAAAATGGTAATTTTAATAAAATCAGAGACAAGCTAGAATGTTTTCTTAAGGAGTATGACGTGACTATAGTGTATCCTATTCCTAGAAATAAGTATCTGATTTGGGTAGATGAATTAACAGGAGAATATTCGCCAAAAAGAAAGTCTCCACAAAAAGGTAATCCATATATAGCATTTCCGGAGCTATATAAAATAAAAAATTATTTAAAGGATGAGAAATTACACTTTAGATTTGTATTGATTGATGTGGAAGAAATAAGATTGCTAAATAAAAATGAAAAGGTTGCAAAAAGAAGGTCTAGACGATATGACAGATTACCTATTGATATTGGGGATGAGATATGTATTGATAGAGTAGAAGACTATATGCAGCTGGTTCCATATGATTTACTTGATGAGTTTACAGTGGAAGATTTTTCAAAGGCAGCCCATATTAACAGAGGTGTTGCACAAGTAGCAGTAAATATACTATATTACGTGGGAGTAATAGATAGAGTGGGAAAAAGAGGGCGCAGTTATTTGTACAAAGTAGATGATTAGGAGGGAATCATGAACGACGTAAGGCCAATAACAACACAAAAAAGTAGGGTTCTTGAAGAACAAAAAAGAAGACAAGAACAAGCAAAAAGAAGGCAACAACAAGAGTATAGAAAGAGACGACAAAAACAACAAAGAATAAAAGCAGTATTAGTTATGGGGTTAATGTTGACAGTGCTTGTTATATCTGCAGTTGGTATATTTAAACTATTATCGACTGATAAGGAGCTGGAAATAGTAAACTCACCTGTAGAGAATAATGTAAATGAAGTAAATATTTCTGAATTAAAGTTTTCTAAGGAAGATTATATTTATACATGTGATGAGGAAATTTTAGAAGAATTAAGTCTAAAAATAGGAAGTGATGAGAAGATAAAATTTGTCTATGAGAATTATAAGGCTTATCCGGAAGATGTACTTAATGCATTGGCAAAAAATAGTGAATTAATTGATTTTGCTATAAAATATCCATTTGAAGTAAAAAAAGAGCATTCAAGCTATGTGGATGTATCAAGTGAATATGTAAAAGGAGAGGTACCTTTATTTATTCAATGGGATGATAGGTGGAGTTATTATAGCTATGGCGATGATGTAATAGGTACGACTGGATGTGGACCTACATGTTTATCAATGGTGGTAGTAGGATTGACAGGAAAAACTCAATATACACCAATTGCAATAGCTGATTTTGCAATGTCAGAGAATTATTATTCAGTGGGTGCAGGAACAGCATGGAGCCTCTTTAATGAAGGAGTAAAAAAGTTAGGTTTAGATGTAAGGACTGTAGGGTTAAGTGAAACTTCCATGGCAGCGGCTCTTAATAGTGGAGAATTACTAGTAATAAGTGTGGGTCCTGGAATATTTACTTCACAAGGACATTATATAGTTGTTTATAAGTACGAAAATGGAAAATTCTATGTAAAAGACCCAAATAGTAAATTAAGAAGTAACACAGCATATGCATTTGATGAGTTTAGTGACCAAATAAAAAATATTTGGGCAATCAAATAGTTTAGTATATACAAAAGAAGGATGGGGTGTAAAGATGAACAGTATTCATATAGATGATTTGAAAGTATTTACAGGAAAATTATTTATAAAAGAAGATTTTGATGAGTTGTTTTTAAATGAAGCATCAATAACTACTTTTAATACCTATACAATAGATGGACATATCACAAAGGATTTTTACACAAATGAAGAATTTGAAGAAATGGGAAAACCAGCTCTTTCAAAATGGAAAGATATGAAACATTTTTGTTTTAGTTTTATTAAAGGTACAAAGATACCGTTAAAGTTTAAGATTGTTTTAGAGCTTGGAAGTGATGGTGTAAAGAGTGTAATTGAAGAAAGCGGAGTACCTTTTAAGGCAGAAGATGTTCAAGGGCTGTATATTAACATTAAATATGAGAATGGCAATTTGGACTGCATTAGTGGGACATCACTTAAAATTTTTTCAATGGATAAGTCGCTTGAAAATGCATGGGATAAGGAAGCAGAGAAATTTATATTATCACTTATATAGGATATAAATAAAATTACTAGCACTCATTTTACTTGAGTGCTAATTTTTAGTTGACTTTTTTATTAAAGAGTATTATTATATATTTCAGATGGGCAAAACCCTAAAAATATTATTTGTGAAAAGGAGATAAATTTAATTATGGCAAATCAACACGGAAGTCTTTCAATTAACAGCGAAAATATTTTTCCTATTATAAAGAAATGGTTATATTCAGACCATGACATATTCTTTAGGGAACTTATATCTAATGGATGTGATGCTATTACAAAGCTTAAGAAACTTGATATGATTGGAGAGTATAGTATTCCAGATGATAATGAGTTTAAAATAAAGGTAGAAGTAAATGATAAGGAAAAGACATTAAAATTTATTGATAACGGAATAGGAATGACAAGTGAAGAGGTTGAAGAGTATATTAACCAAATTGCATTTTCAGGAGCAGAAGCATTCTTAGACAAATATAAGGACAAGACAAATGAAGACCAGATTATAGGCCATTTTGGACTTGGTTTTTATTCTGCATTTATGGTAGCAGAAAAGGTTACTATTGATACATTATCATATAAAGAGGGTGCTCAAGCTGTACACTGGGAATGTGACGGCGGAACAGAGTATGATATGAAGGATAGTAATAAAACTACAATTGGTACAGAAATTACTCTATATTTAAATGAAGATAGTTTAGAGTTTGCAAATGAGCATAGAGCAAGAGAAGTTATCTCTAAATATTGTTCATTTATGCCTACTGAAATATTTTTATCAAAGGAAAATGCAGAACCAGAGTATGAAACAATTAATGAGGATGAAGTTACAGAAAAAGATACAGTAGTTGAAACTATTGTGGAACCTGAGAAGACGCAGGAAAAAGAAAATGAAGATGGAACAAAGGAAACTGTAGTAGTTGAGCCATCAGTTACAAAGGCTAAGATTTTAAAAAGACCAGTAGCTTTAAATGATACAACACCACTTTGGGCAAAGCATCCAAATGAATGTACAGATGAGGAATATAAAGATTTTTATATAAAAGTATTTCATGATTATAAAGAGCCATTGTTCTGGATACACCTAAATATGGATTATCCATTTAACTTAAAGGGTATTTTATATTTCCCTAAGTTTAATAGTGAGTATGATACTTTAGAAGGAACAATAAAGCTTTACAATAACCAGGTATTTATCGCAGATAATATTAAAGAGGTTATTCCTGAATTTCTTATGTTATTAAAGGGCGTAATTGATTGCCCTGATTTACCACTTAATGTATCGAGAAGTGCGTTGCAAAATGATGGTTTCGTAAAGAAGATATCAGACTATATCTCAAAGAAGGTAGCAGATAAGCTTTCAGGTATGTGTAAAACTGAAAGAGAAGCATATGAGAAATATTGGGATGACATAAATCCATTTATTAAATTTGGTTGCCTAAAGGATGAAAAGTTCTGTGAAAAAATGACAGATTACATTCTATTCAAGAATATTGATGGTGAGTATTTAACACTTCCTGACTGTCTTGAAAAAAATAAAGAAAAGCATGAAAATACTGTATTTTATGTAACAGATGAAGTAGCACAAGGACAGTATATAAAGATGTTTAGAGAAGAAGGCATGGATGCAGTTATTCTTAAACATAATATTGATAGTGCATTTATTACACATATGGAGCAGAAGAATGAAGGGGTTAAGTTTATGAGAATAGATTGCGACCTTACAGAAAACTTTAAGGCAGAAGCTTCAGAAGAGGATAAGAAACAGCTAGAAGAATCAAATACTCAGTTATCAGAGTTATTTAAAAAGGCTTTAAATAATGATAAGCTTGAAGTAAAGGTAGAACTGCTTAAGAATGAAAATATATCTTCTATGGTTACACTTTCAGAAGAAAGCAGACGTATGCAAGATATGATGAAGATGTATGGTATGGCAGGCATGGATCCATCTATGTTTGGTCCAAGTGTAACTCTTATCTTAAATGCTGGAAATGAACTAGTTAAGTACATTCTTGCAAATAAGGAGTCAGAAAATGTTCAAATCTTATGTGAACAACTTTATGACTTGGCACTTATAAGTCATGAGCCATTAAAGCCAGAAGCTATGACAAAGTTTATTGAAAGAAGTAATAAGATAATGATGTTGCTTGCGAAATAGGGTTATTCGAAGAATAAAGCTCTCTTACCATAGCTAATACGATAATCGCTAGGGGTTAAGCCTGTGATTTTCTTAAAAGCATTTGTAAAGTTATGAGCATCATTATACCCAACATTATATGCAATCTGTGAAATAGTATGGTTAGTGTCAGAGAGTTCAGCTTTGGCACTATCCATTTTTACTTGTAAAATATATTGTTTTAGAGAAGTTCCTGATTGCTTTTTGAAAAAAGTGGATAAATACTTTTCATTATATCCAAAATAATTTGCAATTTCAGAAACTCTAATATTTTCAGAACTATGGTACTGTATAAAATCAGTAATATCGTTAAAAATCTGCTTTGTTTGATTTTGAGCATTTTCTTTTTTATATGTAGCACTTTGGCATGTAAGCTCCAAAAGAATAGCTGTAGTTAAGCTACAATTAAGTGTGTCATTGTGATAACGTTTATCAGAATCTTGTAACTGCTTCATAAGCACGATTACACGTTCAATAGAAGATAGTTTTCCATGCATTGTAAGAGGACTTAAAGCTGAAAAAATACTTTCTTTTTCATTATTATAGTTAAAATGCAACCAATAAAAATCACACCCACCTTGTTTAAAACCATGCTGGTAAGGAGTGGGAGGCATAAGAAGATATTCACCTTTATTTACAGTATATTCCTTAGTATCATTAGCGATATATAAAGTACCATGAGTTACTACCATAAGCTCATAATCTATTAAATTTCTTGTAAGGTGCATCCATTCGTTAGATGGAGATTGAAATTTTCCACACCAATTAAATTCAAAATTAATCATATAACTTTTTTACACCCTTTCGCACTTTATTGTATTTACTGAAATTTAAATAATTGTTAAAATTAATGTATAATTAAATTATATATTATAGTATATTACATTAAATTCGATTATGCAAATAAAA
>JAVBUL010000259.1:0-8197 GCA_031555415.1 Lachnospiraceae bacterium
CTTTTTTATCAAAAACAATATTGTTTAAAGATACAACTGATGATGAAATAAAATCTATGCTTAAATGTCTTCAGGCAACAACTAAAGAATATAAAAAAGATGAAATTATTTACTATGCCGGAGATACTGTAGATTCTATCGGTCTTGTTTTAAATGGAAGTGTAAATATAGAAAATGATGATATCTTAGGAAACAAGAGCATTTTAGACCATATTGAAATCGGACAGATTTTTGCAGAAACATATTCGCTATTACCAGACGAAGTTCTTATGGTAAATGTTGTTGCTACACAGAATTGTGAAATTTTATTTTTGAATACAGGAAAATTAGTACAAGTTTGTTCAAGTACCTGCTCTTTTCATAATAAAATCATTCGCAATTTGCTAACTATATCTGCAAAAAAGAATTTGAACCTTTCAAGTAAAATCTTGCATACATCTTCCAAATCCATCCGTGGACGTTTGATTTCTTACTTTTCACAACAAGTCAAAATAAATGGAAAATACGAGTTTACTATTCCATTTAATCGTCAACAATTAGCTGATTACTTAGGGGTAGACCGCAGTGCAATGTCAAATGAATTATCTAAAATGCAAAAAGAAGGCATTCTTACTTTTAGTAAAAACACCTTCCATATCAATAGATAGACTAAAGCATACAATGATTACGTATAATCCAAATTGCAGAATTTGATAAATATGGCATGTCTATTGATTCTTCATTTGCATATCTCTGTCTCCATAAGTGATACTTTACTTCAATATATTTTTCATATACTTCTATATATGAGTTCATGTTTTTTAGAAAACCTTGCTCCTTATCCTCTCCTGTTTCAGTTTCTTTTTGCAAGATTTCAAATATATTTTTAAGTATAGCGAGCTCTGTATCATAGAAACGTTCATCCCATAATGTTTGAAATGTTTCACATACTTCTTTTTCTTTTCCTAAAAATAAAAGTTTTTTTATTTCTTCTTTTAATTCCATAAATACTTCAAACTGTTTTCTATGTTCAAGTGGATAAATTTCCTGTTCATCTGAATAGTCTGGAAAATCCTCTGCATATAACTTCAAAAATTCCTGTTGTGATTTATCATATGACATAAAATTTAGATATCCGCAATCATGTAAGCTTGAAGGCTGACTTTGGTTCATCACCCATACCTCATATCCCCTACGTCCAAATTCAAGTGATTGTGAAAAATCATAGAAGTCCCAACCTGTAAGTACATCCTCTCTCCATGGAATATCATACTGTGTCATCATAAACATTCCATCTATTGCAAAAACCTTGGACTGCTCTGTTCCTAACTCATTCCAAAATGCCTTCTTATCACTACATCCAATTACATTGCCGGTATCCCAAGAACGATAAAATCTCCTACTCTCTGGTAAATGTTTTCCGCCTAACAATCCTATCATTCCAATCTGTGGGTTACTCTTAAACATACAGATTGCATCTATTAAAATATTCTTATTTATCAAAAATACATCTTGATGTATATAAACCTTATACTTTGCATCAGACTGATTCATTGCCTGGTTATATGCTTCATAAATAGAGTTAGCATCTCTAATTGTGTATACTTCAATTAAAAAATCGGTAGGTACTTCAAGTTTGTTTATATAAAATAGACATTCTTCATAAGCTCTTTCATTATTTACGCATATAATAAATGCTATTTTTTCTGTTTGCATAAATTCTCCCTTTCATCTGATACAAAATGCTCTATTCCTTCTGACATATGTAACAATTTATCTTTAAAAAATTCTGGAAATGCCTTGTATTCTCCTAACTTTTCAATAGGCAACCAACACATATGCTCTCTAACTCCAAGTATTGTACTATTACTGCTTAGTTTCTTATTTCCACGCGGTTTCATAAGAAAATAAAGCTCAACAACATGGCATTCCTTGCCTTCTAATGAACCATTTCCATAAAAAAAGCTTTCATTAATATATGCAAGTCTGTCTACTTCATAATGTACCCCTGCTTCCTCGTATACTTCTCTAATGACTGCCTGTTCTGCGGATTCTCCCAGATGTACGCCACCACCGATGCTATAGTAATAGTCATCTACATCATTTCTTACCATTAATACGCAACCTTCTTCAATGATTATGGCTGCTGCACGATATCTAAACCAAATATTTCCCTTTGTAAACCCACAATCACTCTCTATGCGGAAATCCCGCTTTATAAAATTATCCAGTCTTTCTCTAAGTCGTGGAGGAAATTTATCTGATTTAAATATCTCTAAAAATTCCTCTTTGCTAACCCATTTATATCCTATAGTCTCTCCCTCTTGCAAAGTAACGCTTTCTTTAGGTATATCTGTAAGGCAAAAAAATCCTTTATATATGGTATGTTTTGTTATTACTTCATATATAGGTTCAAGATTGGATGAGACAATTCCTGTTTCTTCTTTTAGTTCACGTAATGCACCTTCTAAAAAATTTTCACCTTTTAAAACTGAACCACTTGCACCACTTTCGTAAAATCCCGGATAAAACGGCTTGTTCCAATCTCTTTGCATAAGGAGAATTGAACCATCCTTGTGCATAACAAATGTATCTACTACGATGTGCCTTAATCCATCAGGTATTTTTTCACCTTGTATTAAGTCTACCCCTGCCAGTGTACCATCTATGTTGTATGCGTCCCATATTTCCATTATCTTACCTCACTACGATTTTTATCATTTCCTATACCACAAATTCAAAAATATCTATCCTACTATTAAACTATTATATCTCTTTACTATTACTTTTTCTACTAATTCCCAAAATAATAAATATAACCCCTGCAACCACAGTTGTAGCCAAGATAATCCAAGCAACATTACCATTGTTTGTCTTCTCATTCCAATGCATAAAATCAGCTTCCAATAGATTTAGCTTTTTATATTGCCCCAACACTACATCTACAACATCATTTACAAATGCTGAAAAGGCTCCAATAATTAATAAAATAATTCCTGACTTTGTATAAGAATTTATCTTAAAATAACGTATACATATAAAAATCAACCATGGCAAAATCATACTGAACCCTGTAATAGGTAATGCTATTTCCCAATAGTTAGAATTTGTCACATAAAATCCGCAGGTAATAATAATTGCAAAAACACATAAAGTATCCCATATCATTGTTATTAATGCTTTCTGATTATTCAATGCTTTTGGCAATGGAACTTTTTTTATTATATATGGCATAAAAAGAAATGATAAACCTGTAATTATCGGAACAACTGCCAGTGCAAACCAATTTCCGTGAGTATAAATGCAAATTACTCCCAGTAATATTGTTAAAGAAAGCACAAAACTACCGAATGTCCACATAATAACATTATCATAAACAAGCAAAGGTACTACTGTAACAGATGCTACCACTAGCAATGAAGCTAGAACAACGAAAAACCAGTCGAGCTTATATCCAATAGCCAAATTGCATATGAGACATACAATTACAGGAATCATCAATATACCTGCTGTTATCATTCCTACCACAGTGCTGCGTCGTTTCTCTTTTCTTGCAAAAGTATCAAGTATTGATTTTCTCTCTTTAGAAAGTTCCTCATCATATACTACGTTTTTTAATTTCTCTGCTACTTCTTTACATTCCTCACACTCATTAAGATGTTCTTCTACTACTCTTTTACTACTATCACTGCAAACATCATCCTGATATAATGGCAGTAAGTCTTGTATCATTTTACAATCATATTGTAATATCTTTTCACTCATTTTTGCTCCATCCTTTCTTGAATCTTCAATCTTGCGCGGTGATATGTTACCCTTGACCAATTTTCTGTCTTTCCAAATATCTGCCCGATTTTTGCAAACGACAATTCTCCGAATATTCTTAACTGAAATACTTCCTTATATGGTTCATCCATTGTATGTAATATCTGATGTATTTTTAATGTTGACTCCTCATCTTCAAGTTTTGCTTCCATCTTAAAATCACTAGCGACTTCTTCCGGCATTTCCTGTGTTTTAGAAGCTTTTCTAAGTGCATCTATTGCAGTATTTTTTGCGATTGCACAAAGCCAAGTAAATTCGCTTGATTTACCCTCAAATGGTTTCTTTGTTTTTAATGCTTTAAAGAAAACATCTTGAGTAATTTCTTCTGCTAAATCAGAACTTCTTACAATAGTCATTACATAAGAATAAATCTCCATAAAGTAAGTATTATATAATTTTTCAAAGTCCAAAGACATATCCACCTCCTTCTTCTTTTATCGTTTTCATTGATTAGACGATGTAAAATAAGTTTCGTTACAAAAAATTTTATTTATTTTTTAAAATTTTTATTATTTAAAATTTTATCATAAATAACATGCTTTATCTACAACAAAACAGCATGACTCCAAATATGAAGCCATGCCCTCTTTTAATATCTTAGCATCTGATTATTATCAAAAAAATCCTTCCATGGATCATCACCTTTTACCCTTAAAAGTGCATCTTCCATACTAATTCCATTAGGTGCAATAACATCAAGCTCTTCCCACGAAATAGGCATAGATACCTTTGCCCCCTGTCTTGCTCTTACAGAATATGGTGCAACACTTGTAGCTCCTCTTCCATTTCTTATCCAATCAATAAATATCCTACCTGAACGTTTTGATTTTCTTACATTGCTTGTATATCTATCAGGCCATTTCTGCTCCATAACCTCTGCAACTTTCTTTGCAAAATCATGGAATATATCCCACGAAACAGATGCTTGTAACGGAACAACAATATGATAGCCTTTTCCTCCACTGGTCTTAAGATATGAGTTAAGTGAAAGCTCATTTAAAATGTATCTGACATCTCTTACTCCCTCGCGTATTCTGTTAAGATCCATACCCTCATCAGGGTCAAGATCAAATACCATTAAATCAGGATTATCCAGTGAATCTACACGACTTCCCCATGTATGAAATTCTATTGTCCCCATCTGTACTTCAGAAATAAGTCCCATAACATCATCAATATAGAAATATTCCTCTGTTTCTCCATCACTATTTGTAACAGGAGTTGTAATTATTCCTTTGCTGTCTGCTGCCGGATGTTTTTTATAAAAGCATGTTTCTGATACTCCTTTTGGACATCTTACAGCACTTAAAATCCTATTACCAACATATGGCAACATACATTCCGAAACCTCTTGATAATACTTAACTAAATCTGCCTTTGTAATTACAGGCTCATTAAATAATACCTTATCTGGATTAGAAATTTTTATTCCTTCTACAAAAATATTTTTTTGATTTACTTCCATTTGTGGCTCCACTTCTATGTTTTCTGAACTTTCTTTCATTACATCTTTTGGATTTTTATCTGTTCGCAATCCTTTAAAGCTTGCTTGTCTTAACAGATTTTCATTTGTCCATTCCGCAAATTTTATTTCTGCAATCAATTCCGGTTCTAGCCATGTTATTATTTCATTTGATTTAGGCTTAGGTATATCATCAAAAGGTGAATTAACTCGCTTTAAACTTTCAAATTTATCTTCAAGCATTTTCATATCGGACTCACTTATTCCTGTTCCTGCACGTCCTGTATAGATTAATTTCTCGCCTTCATAAACACCTAATAAAAGAGAACTAACTCCGCTTATTCTTTTATCTGAAAGTGTATAGCCCCCAATAAGAAATTCCTGTCTTTTATCACATTTAATTTTAATCCAATCACCATTTCTTGTCCCACTATAAACCGAATCTGCCCTTTTTCCTACTATTCCTTCCATACCCGCTTCTTCTGCTGCAACAAAGCTTTCTTTTCCATTTCCTCTGACATAACGGCTGTAATAAAGATTTTTAGGAGCATCCTGCATTAAATTTTCAAGCATTTCTTTTCTTTCAATTAATATATTTTCCCTAATATCCTGACCATCTATTGAAAGAAGGTCAAAAACTATATATGTTAGATTTTTTGATTTATGGTTTTTCATATAGTTTTGAAGAGCTTGAAAATCTGTCCTTCCTAGTTCATCTGTAATTACCATTTCTCCATCCAAAATCATTTCTCTGCCTTTTGCAAAATCGATGAGTGAGGTCGCAATATCGTGAAACTGCCTTGTATAGTCATTTCCATTTCTAGTGACAAGCCTGACATTGTTTCCGGAGATAAAAGCAATAATTCTATATCCATCATACTTTAGTTCGTAAATCCAATCATCCGTCTGTGGTATCTCATTTACTAATTTCGCAAGCTGCACATCAACTTTATTAAAAGGATTTTTTACTATTTTTTCATCTTCTCCTGCTTCTATTTCAGAAATACTTCGACCGGTTCTAATGCTTGTTGTTAATTCTGAAATTCTGTCATCCTCTTTCACATACTCATCTTTCTCTTTTAATAAAAGCCAATTATCCTTTGTCTCTCCTTCTTTTGCTTTTAATCTGACTAGTGTCCACTTTCCCTTAAGTCGCTTTCCTTTGAGAACAAACTTTAATGTTCCTTTACTTAGTCCCTCATCTACATTACCATAAGGCTCCCAATAACCTTCATCCCAAATCAAAACTGTTCCGCCACCATATTCGCCCTTTGGTATAGTTCCTTCAAAATTTCTATACTCTAATGGATGGTCTTCAACCTGTATCGCAAGCCTTTTATCATGTGTATTATATGACGGTCCCTTTGGAACTGCCCAGCTAAGCAAAACCTTATTCCATTCCAGACGGAAATCATAATGGTCTTTTCTCGCCATATGATGCTGTACAACAAATCTTAAAACCTCGTCTGATTCCTGTGCTACACCTTCTGGCTCGAATGTTTTCTCAAAATTTCTTTTTTCATTATACTCATTTAACCTATCAGACATAAACTACGCTGTTTCCTTATCTTTTTTAGCTTTTTCAACACTGGCTTTTAATGCTTCCATAAGGTCAATAACTTTGCTTGTATTATCAGACTCAGCAGCAATAACTTCCTTGCCAGAAATCTTTGTTTCAATAAGTTCACGAAGCTTTATCTGATATTCATCTTTATATTGGGATGGGTCAAATGGAGTATCCATAGAATTAATAAGCACTTTTGCCATACTAAGTTCTTGTTCTGAAACCTCCGTCTTTGTATACTGCTTTTGAATATCTTTGACTTCATCAGCATAAAACATAGTTGATATCAGTATTCCGTCTTCTCTTGGGATAATCGCCATTAATGTATCACTTGTACCCATTACTGTCTTTCCGATAGCAATCTTTTGTTCAGCCATTAATGCAGAACGCAGAAGTTCAAAAGCTTTTTCCCCTCCTGCCTCCGGCGCAGCTTGGTAGGTCTTATCATAATATACTGGTGAAATTTGATTTAGCTGTGCAAAGTGAAGTATTTGAATTGACTTCTCTTTTTCTGTTTTTATCTTTTCTATTTCATCATCTGTTACGATGACATACTTATCATCATCATATTCAAAACCTTTTACAATATCTTCTGACTTTATTTCCTTGCCACAATGTGAGCAAGTCTTTTTGTATCTGATTCGACTGTTATCGTCTTTATGAAGTTGATTAAAATGAATGTCATTATCCTGTGTAGCTGTATACATCCCAATTGGAATTGCAACCATTCCAAATGTTATAACTGATTTTCTTGCTGCCATAAAAACTTCATTTCCTTTCTTATAATATTATTCTTTCAAATTGTTTCCAATCATATGGGAAGTATTCGCAAATCACCTAAATATACTACAAAACCACCACTTTTTAGCAAGTGGTGGTTTTGTTAACAATGATATCTATTATTCTTCAATCATAATACGTTTCTTTTCTTCGCTGATTGGAAGTTTTTCTTTCTTTGGTACTTTAACTAAAAGCACTCCATCTTTAAATTTTGCCTTTATGTCTTCTTCTGTTATATCCTTACCTACATAGAAGCTTCTCTGACATGAACCTGAGTATCTTTCTCTCCTTAAGTACCTTCCGTTATCGTCCTTCTCGTCTTTTTCTTCTGAACGGCTTGCACTTATTGTCATATACCCATCCTTAATATCTGCTTGGATATCGTCACGTGCATAACCAGGAAGATTAATCTCAATTTGATACTCATTTTCCATTTCCTTAATATCCGAGTGCATCTGACTGATGCTACTTCCTGTCTTCATGGAAAAAGGCATATTGAGCATGTCCTCAAAAAAACTGTTTCTGAAATCATTGTCAAAAATACTTGGTAATAACATAATAATTCCTCCTTTTTACTGATAACTTTA
>JAVBUL010000136.1:0-7523 GCA_031555415.1 Lachnospiraceae bacterium
GATTATTTCTTTATCATTTAAATACGCATTAAAAAGCTCATCAAAGGCATACTTTATTGTTGAAAATCCTATAAAAATCAAATCTAAAATAATTAATAAAAAAAATGTGACACCTTTAACTCTTGAAATGATTTTATTATTTATTATCGCAAAAGCTATTAATACTATTCCTGCCGCTAAAAATGATAATGCCCATAATATATCACCAATGTTTCCATCCTTGCTTATTACATAAATCACTTGTATAATCGCTGATATAATAGTTAAAACAGAAAATATAACTGAAATTATCTTAAGTGGCAAAATACTTGGTGATTTTTTTATTTGATTTTCTCCAATCAAATGCATCTGTGAACCTGCTATTTGATTACTTTGCGTGCTTGATTCTAGCATTGGTGATTGTGTCCATGATTCTATTCCTATGGGTGAAAGCATTGGTGATTCCATTACCGGACTTTCTATTATTTCTACAGGAACTATTTCTTCTTTTTTCATTACTACAGGTTCCATGAATTTTACTGCCGGAGTTTTTTCACTATTATCAAAAACTGCAACTTCCTCTTTTTGTGCTTTTTGAATTTGAGTTGCTATTTTTTTTCCACAATTAATGCAAAAAATTGCATCATCTGCTATCTTTTCCCCACATTCTGTACAAAACATAATTTTTCCCTCCAAACTTTTTAACTTATTGGTGTTGTTTTTTCCTCTGATGATTCTGGTGTTGTCGTTGGTTCTGGCGATTCTGACTGCTCTGGTGTTGTCATTGGATCTGGTGTTTCTGATGGATCTGGTGTTGTCTCTGATGGATTTGGTGTTGTCTCTGATGACACATTTGGATTCACTTTACTTGTATCACTCTCTATCTCTTTTTTTGTTTCCTTAGGGGTTGTTGTTTCATCATTTTTCTTGCTGGTATCATCTTCATTTTTCAATGTTGTTGTCACTTTTACACCTGCATTTAATGTTAGATTTTCATACTTATTTCCAACAAATGCAGTATATGATTTAAAATATACATACTGTTGTTTTGAGCAAACGATAAATCCTGCTGATACCTTTTCACCACTCTTTATTAACTTATTATCATTAAATGGCATAATTGTAAGAGTATTTTCGCCATCACTTAAATTATCATCCTCTACTACTTGTACGCTCCATGAACTCATTACACTATATTGAGATTTAAAATGAAATACTGTTGCCCATGAATCAATATCCTTATCAGATACATTTTCTATATCAATGTCATATTCAATATAATATACACCATCTTTTACCCATGGCTGTCCAACTATACTTGCTGTAATCTTTAATAAACTTGCTGAATAAACCAAATTTCCAGTTTCTGATTCATCAACCTTTGTCATAAACTCAGGTAAGGTAGTTTCTTCTTCGCTCGTTGTTTCACTTGTATCTTCTTTTACTACTTGTTTACTTGGATTATCTACCACAAGAGTCGTGTCAACTCCGCCCCTTGATACCAATATAATAACGATTGTCATCATTAATATAAATGCTACTACTCCTGCGATAAATATGCTCATATTAAGCTTTGTACTTTTTATTTTACTCCACAAATCCTTAAAAAACTCTTTTACTTTTTCCATCCTTTGCCTCCTAATTACTTATCCTCTCTACTATTTGTTCAAAATGCATTGAATGTGAAGCTTTAACGAGAACTGTATCTCCCTCTATAAGTATATTCTCATTATTATTTATAAAATCTTCTACATTTGTAAAATAATGCATTATTCCTTTAAAATCAGAAGCTTTAATACCTTCATATGTATTTTTGCTTAATGTACCAATACAAACTGCAACATCAATATTTTTATTCCCCAAATACTGACCTAGCTCATAATGTAACTTCGCTTCGTTTTCTCCAAGTTCAAACATATCACCTAAAATCGCTGCCTTTCGTCCGGTTCCAAACTCTAAAACATCTAGGGATGCTTTTGTTGATACCGGATTTGCATTATAGCAATCATCTATAATTGTAAGTCCATTAGATTTAATGATATTCAACCTTCCTCCGACAGATTCTAGTTTTTCAATACCTGCTTTAAGCTGACCGGCATCTAAATCCAAAAGTTTTCCAACTGCTATTGCTGCCATTGCGTTGCTTACCATATGAATACCCGGGATATTTATTTTTACCAATATTTCTTCTTTGCCTGCTGATATAACTGCAATGCTTCCTTCTATACCAAGATTATTGACAGATTTTGCATAAATATCATTTTTTTCATTCATTCCATAAAATATAATATCATTTTCACCTTTTGGTATCACTGTTATAAGCTTGTTGTCATCACCATTTAAGACTGTGTTATACCCTTTATTTGCAAAATCAAACATTTCTGTTTTTGCTTTTAAAATGCCATCTCTCGTACGAAGATTTTCAAGATGACATAGACCTATATTTGTAATAACACAAATATCAGGTCTTGCCATTTTGGAAAGTCTATGCATCTCCCCAAAATCACTTATCCCCATTTCTAAAACTGCTACTTCATGTTCGCTTGTAATACTAAAAATGGTAAGTGGAAGTCCTATTTCATTGTTAAAATTGCCCTTCGTTTTTTGAACCTTGTATTTTTCCGAAAGAACTGATGCTATAAACTCTTTAGTACTTGTTTTTCCCACACTTCCGGTAATTCCTACCACCTTTATATCTAAGGACTTTCTATAGTACTCAGCTAAATCCTTGATTGCCTGCAATGTGGATTCTACCACAATATACGGTTTATCAAAATCAACTGGTTCATCTTCAACCAGAGAACATACAGCACCCTTTTCGTAAACATCATTTAAAAAATCATGTCCGTCTACTCGTTCACCTTTAATAGCTACAAATAAAAAATCATCTTCTACTTTTCTTGAATCTATGACAATTCCTTTTATTTCACTCTTAAAATTTTCTTCGTTATGCAACTTTCCATTTACTGCTTTTGCTATATTTAAAAGAGTCAGTCCTTTCATATTTACCTCGATACCTCTATTATTTTCTCACATAGTTGTACAAAATTCATGCCTATAACACTTGCTTCCTGTGGTAATAAACTTGTAGGTGTCATTCCCGGCAATGTATTAGCCTCTAAGCAATAGCAATTATCATCACTGTCTAAAAGAATATCCACTCTGCAATATGTAGAAAGTCCGAGAGACTTCGCTGCCAAATAAGCCGCTTCCTGCATTTTTTTAGTTATCTCCGGTGATATATTTGCCGGACATTCTTCAACAGTAGCTCCTGCTTTATATTTATTTTCATAATCATAAAAACCTGTCTTAGGTATAATCTCTATAACTGGAAGTGGTTCATAACCTATAACCCCTACTGAAAATTCTCTTCCTACAATTTGATCTTCCACTAAAACTTCATCTTCAAATATAAATGCGCCTTCAAGCGCCTTTTTATACTCTTCAAAATTATTTGCAAAATAAACGCCTATGCTTGAACCGCCACAGTTTGGTTTTACAACACATGGATATTTTACTCCATATTCAGTTACATCCTTTATTTCCATGCCCTTTTTTATCGCAAATGAACTTGCCATAGGAACACCTTCAGCTTTAAAAACCTGCTTGGTAACAGCTTTACTCATAGCCATCGCACTGCTGATATAATCTGAGCCTGTATACTTAATGCCCATTAAATCAAATGCTGCCTGAACTCTTCCATCCTCACCATTTGCTCCGTGAAGTGCCATAAATACTATATCCGAGCTTTTACATAGAGCTAATACTTCTTCTCCAAAAAACTCTGTCCTTTTTTCAATTTGTTCCTTTATATCCTTAGCATTTTCTTTTATATACATTAATTCATCATCTATTAAATAATCCGAACTAAAAAATCTATCTGCTGACATTCCTTTATGTCCAATAAAAACATCTAACACATTTGCTTTATGCCCATTACTTCTAAGTGCTCTGCACACCATTTCTCCTGTAACTAATGAAACATCTCTTTCGGTGCTTGTTCCACCACATAACACTACTATATTCATTTTAAAATTGTCCTTTCTAATTTTACATACTTCTACTTAGTATATTTTTGTAAAAAGTTTTATATGTATCCTTTTATTTTACAAAAATCCGCAAAAAAATACAAGTACCTATATATTAATCTTAAAATTATAAGTCATATAGTTTCTTAATTTATCATTTAAACGTATCATATTTGTATCTTCTATTATAACATCGCCTTGTGTTACTATATCAACTGCTTCTGAAGCCTCTTTAAGAGTCACCATATCAGAGTAGATATCTCCTATTTTAAAATCCATTTCACCACTTTGCCTTACTCCAAAAAAATCTCCCGGTCCTCTAAGCTTTAAATCCCATGAAGCAATTTCAAAACCATCATTTGATTGATTAAGTATCTCAAGTCTTTCCATCGTTTCTTTCTTGCCTGAACCGCTTACAAAAATACAATATGATTGATGCTCTCCTCTTCCTACACGACCCCTTAGCTGATGAAGAGAAGCTAGTCCAAATCTTTCTGCGTTTTCAACCATCATAACTGTTGCATTTGGAACATTTATCCCTACCTCTATAACGGTAGTTGAAACCAATACTTGTATTTGATTCATACTAAATCTTTCCATTATCTCATTTTTTTCCTGAGGCTTCATTTTTCCATGTAAATATTCAACTTTTATATTAGGACTTAGATTTTCTCTCAATGTATCAGTATAGTTTATTACATCAGTTGCATCCATCTCCTCATTTTCCTCAATCATAGGACATATTACATAACATTGACGGCCTTTTTTTACTTCACTGTCAATAAACTTATATGCTTTCGGATGATATTCTTTTCCTACTACACAGTTTTTAATCGGAAGTCTTCCCTTTGGTAATACATCAATAACTGAAATATCCAAATCTCCATATAAAATAATTGCCAATGTCCTAGGTATCGGTGTTGCACTCATTACAATAATATGTGGGTATTCACCCTTTGTAGATAACTTTTCTCTTTGTTTTACACCAAATCTATGCTGCTCATCTGTTATTACAAGAGCCAAATCTTTATACACTACTTTTTCCTGTATTATAGCATTCGTTCCTATAATAATAGACGATTCTCCATTTGCGATTCTTTCGTAAGCTTGTCTTTTTTCTTTTGCAGTCATTGAACCCACTAAAAGTTCAACACCTATATCATCTATACCATATTCATCAAACATTTTCACAATGCCTTCATAGTGCTGTGACGCCAAAACTTCTGTAGGTGCCATCATAGCTCCCTGATATCCTGAAAATACTGTATCCAAAAGTGCTATCAAAGCAACTATTGTTTTTCCGGAACCAACATCACCTTGTATAAGTCTATTCATTACCTTATTACTTTCAAAATCATTCTTTATCTCATTAGTAACTTTTATCTGTGCATCAGTCAGTTCATAGGGAAGGCATTTTATAAAGTCTTCTGTTCGTTCTGAGCGATTTATTATAAACTTATTTTCTATTATTTCTTCTCTTTCTTTAAACCTTCTGAGTGCTAATACAAACAAAAAAAACTCATTAAAAGCAAGTCTTTTTCTGGCTTCATTCATCTGTAAAAAATTTTTAGGAAAATGGATTTTTTTTATTGCTTCATCGTGATTCATTAGTGAAAATCTATTTATAATATATTCAGGCATAAACTCATGTACATTATTATCACTATCAAGCACTTGTCTTACTGACTTCGTTACTAATTTATTAGACAGACCCTCTGTCAATTTATATATAGGGGTCATCTCACCCATCTTTTTATCATAGTCTGCTAAGAAAAAATACTCCGGCTGTTCTAATATAACTTCACCTTCACTCTGGCCTCTTCCCTTATATGTATTTTTACTTACTCTTCCCCTAAACACAAAATGCATTCCAATCTTAAACTTCCCACGTAAAAATGGCATATTATACCACTTAAGAGTTATTACCGAACCGCCTTCATCTCTTGCATTAATAATAAGTATAGAAAGATTCTTAACCCTTTTTATAGTAGGAGATGTTACTATCATACATGAAAATGCCGCCACTGCTTCATTATCCAGTTCCTTAACTGTAATTGGTGGCTTATATTCGTCATAATTTCTAGGATAATACTCAAGTAACTGCTCGGTAGTATCTACACCTAGTTTATTAAAAAGCTTTTCAGTTTTCTCTCCGATTCCCTTAACCTGCCTTATATCCATAAAATGTCCATCCTTATTTATCTAACAATAACTTTGAAAAAAGGTGAGCAAATGCCCACCTAACTTAGTCGAATCTTTTTAGACCTCTATTGAGACTAAATAATAGTATATCGGCTGTCCGCCATAATTTAATTCAACTTCTACTGATGAATAGATTTCTTGAACTTTCTTCGCTAACGCCTCTGCCTTTGCTTCTTCTACATCCGAACCATAATATATACTTACAAGTCCTGATTCATCATCAACGAGTTCTCCTATCATCTCAATAGTTGTTTCGTCTATATCTTGACCAACAGAAAGAATTCCGCTATCACCAATACCCATAATATCATTTTCTTTTATTATTTTCCCATCTAGTTCTGTATCTCTGACAGCATATGTTACCTGACCTGTTTTTACTTTTGCCATTTCTTCAGTCATAGTCTTTGTATTATCTTCTATTGACTTTTCAGGCATAAAGTTAATAATAGCTGTAATACCCTGTGGTATCGTTTTTGATGGAATAACAACTATCTTTTTATCCTCTGTTAATGTCTCTGCTTGATTAGCAGCCAAAATAATATTTTTATTATTTGGGAATACATATACTGTATCAGCATTTACTTTATCAATGGCATTTAAAATATCCTCTGTACTAGGGTTCATTGTCTGACCACCTTCGATAATGTAATCAACACCTAATCCTTTAAATATTTCATTTACACCTTCACCTATAGATACAGAAATAAATCCATATTCTTTTCTTGGCTCATTTGCTTTTTCTTCTGCCTTTTGCTCATTTGCAATTTTTTCAGCATCCTTTATTAGCTTTTCCTGATGCTCTTCACGCATATTATCAATCTTCATCTTAGTTAATGAACCATATGTCAATGCTCTTTGAATCGCTAAACCAGGATCATTTGTATGAACGTGAACCTTTATAATATCATCATCTGATACTACAACTATAGAATCTCCAATAGACTCTAAATATTCCTTAAACTGATGTTCAGTCTGCATATCATAATGTTTCTCAACCATAATAATAAATTCTGTACAGTATCCAAACTTTATATCTGCGGTATCAATATCAGAAGCCATGTTTGATGCAATCTTTACACTAGGTACCTCAATATCAGAGAAATCTATTTCTTTTCCCATAAACGCATCATATGCACCCTTAAGTACCTGCATAAGTCCCTGACCACCTGAATCAACAACACCTGCCTGTTTAAGTACAGGAAGCATCTCCGGTGTTTGGCTAAGTACATAATCACCATATTCAATAGCTTCTCTAAATAACACTTCTAAATCATCTGTTTTTCTGGCTATTTCTGTTGCTTTCTTTGAAACACC
>JAVBUL010000086.1:0-21269 GCA_031555415.1 Lachnospiraceae bacterium
TAATAATTATAATTTATACAAAACCTCTTCTGCAAAATCAAGTAACTTTTTTATCATATAAACTGCATTTTCATCCAGCCTGTCCCAACCCAAATTAGGATACAGTGGACACTTACCTGCTACTTCTCCTTTCGCCTCTAAAGCAGTCACCAATCGTTTACGCTTACCAGACTTATCTGTCTGTGTACAATAACCGCAAGCATCACAAGTCTTTGTTCTTGAAAAAATAAATTCCTTGAGTTCTTCATCCATTTGCTCGAAATGATTAGTAACCAAAGTTGTAAAATCTGGTATTCTTATTACATAAGCTAACTGATGTTTATTTTGCAATGTGAAAAATATTCTAAAGTTACCTTCTTGTTTTTTAGGATATATCTTTTGTAATATTGGACTTCCATCCTCATAAAAAATTTTATAACCTTTATTTATAAGATACTCCTCTATTTGATTAAGATATATTCCACTCTGTTCCAAATCACCACTAATCCTGCTTAATGTAATATCCTTCATACCAAATAAACATTTCATAAATGTAAATTTTGCTTTTGTTTTTACTACTATCGCTTTCGAATCATCATCACTCCAAAGTGATTTACTAATTTTACTAAGTACTTTCCAACCCAAACATAATTCTGGATATTCCTTACTGTAAATAACAATACTTTCTTTTTCTGCCTCAACTACTAAGCCTAAACTTTCTAATATAGCTTGCTTTTTCTTGTTTAGTGCTCTAAATGTCTTTGGTATACAGAACCTATTATTTTTAATAGTATTATTAATAATATTTCCTTCCAAGCCAATATTATATAGAAAATTAAAAAAAGTTAAAAATTTCTTTTCTGTCTTTCTAAGCAAATCATAAAGCTCCTGTTTATCTTTATTCATTTGCCCAAATACATAATAATCATCCTTTTCTACAGATAATTCAATAAGTCCCGGATTATTATAAATTGTTATTATTGTATTTCTAATAAACTGATTCATTTGTCTTTGTGCTTCCTCAGATACCTCGTTGCTTACCACCGGACTAAATTCTGGGAAAAACACAATATAAGGATAAATAACCCTTTGTGATATATTTTCAAATTCTTTTCCAATCATATTCTCAAACTTCATGCAATCACTTCTCCTTTATAATGTTTGCTGCATCTATATAACACCTTTTGACTATGTTTACATGTTTTGCCAATTCTAATCTGAAATCTCTACTCAAAAGTCTGCTCCTATCAGCTTCAAAAAAGAATCCACCTTGAAACTCAACCAATTTATCTAATGCTTGCGCTTGCTTTAAATATGCCTCTTTTAATTGCTCAATATACTCTTTCATATCAGGAAGCAGTACTAATGCTCTATCTAAATATGATTGAACAGCATACATATTTGAACCTATTAACACCATACAGCTTCCATATGTATCTAATGGTTCAGAAAGCATACCCTCATTCTCAAAATATTCATCTGCCAAAAGTGAAGCCTCCCATCCCTCAAATGCTTTTTCTCCAAATAATAATTCATCTGTTTGTTTCATAAAAGCCAAAGAAGGAATTGCCTGCAATGATTTGCTTAAACTATCCGCTATAGTTGGAGTCACCTTCTTTTTCCCAAAGAATATTAACCCTTCCGATTCATCTAATCCATTTCTCTTAGAAAAATAATTCTCTGTCGCTACTAAATCAGAAGGATTATCTTCTTTAGGTTCATCTGTAAATTGAGACCATCCGATAAGAATATCTCCATTTTCATCATACCCAAAAATAATAGAGCAAATAGGTGGTCCGACTATCCCAAATGTAAGCACCGGATACCCCTTATCAATGGACTCAACAATTCTTTTTATATATTTTGCTTTATTTCTTTTGATTTCTTCTTCACATATATACTCATATTCATAACCACAAGCATCAAATGCCGCACGTATAGGTTCTTCAGTATGATGACAAACACTTGAATATGAATCATTATAACGCCACATTGGCTCACGCCACCAAGTTTGAGAAAATAAATCTCCTGTTACTCCTACAAAAAAGGCATAATCAAACTCAGGGTTCTCATTTAAGGCTTTCATTGCTGACCTCATACAACTGCAAAACATATAATTTTCCCCACCATTTTCATATAGCTTTTCAACATTAGGTATCAATTTTCTAGACACGACAAATCCTCCTCTTATATTTATTTCTATTGTAAGAGGATAAAATGACCTTAGTTTTTCTGTATCAGCACTAACCTTAGATGGATTAATTCCATGAAAACGTGAAAAAGCCTTTGAAAAACTCTCCGGAGTATCATACCCATACTTCAAAGCAATATCTATTACCTTTTGATTGGTAGATTGTAATTCCCAAGCCGCAAGTGATAATCTTCTGTTTCTAATGTATTCACTTATAGAAAAACCTGTAATAATAAAAAATACCTTTTGAAAATGTTCACTTGATACGAAGATATGATTTGATACATCTTCAATCGTAATGTCTTCTAGTAAATTGTCTTCAATAAAATTAATTGCATTCTGCGTGATATTTAACCAATTCAACCTTTTATCCTCCATACTAGAAAATCATAATACAATCGAATCTATTTTTCCTGTCTTTTTACGTTTTCATTTGTCTACAATTAACTACCCCAACCATTTTCTTAAATTCTTTTCTAAAACCTTAAATTCCAAAGGTTTACCCATATGACCATTCATGCCATTTTCCATACATTTTTCAATTTCTTCCTTCACAACATTTGCTGTCATAGCGATAATAGGAACATCTTTATATGCACTTTCTGATGTACGTATATATTTTGTCGTCTCATACCCATCCATAACAGGCATAATTAAATCCATAAAGACTAAATCATATTTCTTTTTTTCTAATAACTCAATTGCTTCCTTACCATTATTTGCTATGTCAGGATGTATATCAAAGAAATCAAGCATACCTGCTGCAACTTCCTGATTAATTTCATTATCCTCAACTAATAGCACTGATGAATTTGGATACACCGCCTGAATACTATCAATACTATAATCTTTTACTTCCTTCAAAACACTAAATAATTTTTTAGCCGTATCTGCAAGTAATAATGGCTTTTCAAGACTTGCATCATATCCCATTTCATTTATATCACTTTGAGTAAATGACGAACGATAGCTTGGGACTAATAATAGTTTTTTACAATTTATATCCATTGCATCTATCTCTTTTGCAAATGCAATATCTGCTATAAATATTGTAGAATCCTGAGATAAATCCTTTATATCATTAAATTTAACTAATGAAGCATTCATATTGTCCGCTAAAACATCAAAGACTTTTTCTGCTGCATTATCTGACTCTGTCAATACTATATTTATACCTGTCAAGTCCAAACTTTGAATATACTCTTTTATCGTAATATTCTCATCTGCCATCTTAAATGGAATTACTATGCTTGTAACCGTTCCTTCCCCTAAAGCACTTGACACATTTATTTCACCCCTCATAAGTTCAATTAACTGTTTTGTAATAGACATTCCAAGACCTGTTCCTGAGGATGCACTTCTTGCCTGATGAAATTGCTCAAATGGTCTATATAAATTAGCAAGATGTTCCTCTGACATTCCTATTCCGGTATCTCTGATACAAAACTCAATCAACATCTCATTTGCCTTTTTTTCTTTCAGTGAAACCGCTAATGTTATACTGCCTTTTTCCGTATACTTTGCTGAATTATCCAATATATTCTTTATTACTTGCCATATTCTTGTTTTATCACCTAAGATATACTGTGGCAGATTTTCATCAATGTCTAAATAAATATCTATAGGCTTATTCTCAATTCTTGGTACTGCAACCATAACAGCATCATTTAAGATTGACTCCAATTCTACTTTATCAATAAATAATTCAATTTTATCTGCTTCAATTTTCGAAAAATCTAATACATCATTGATAAGCTCAAGTAAAAGCTTTGCTGAATTATTCATCTTATAGAACATCTCATGAGCATCTTTTTCAAAATTCTTTTTAAGTGCTATTTGAGACAAACCAATAATTGCATTCATCGGAGTACGTAATTCATGGCTCATATTAACAACAAACTGGCTTTTCATCTTATTTGCCTTACGTTCTACCTCTGCTGCCTTTTGTAAAATCTCATTCTTCTTTTTATCTAAAGTTATATCCTGAACAACTGCTGCATATGCTCTACGCTCATTAAAACGAATACCATTAACCATTACCCTACCATAAATTTTCTGCCCTGACCTAGAAATAAACTTCCATTCAAAAGGCTTTAAATAATTATGATTTTTTATCTTAAAATGATTATCCTCTATTAAAATAGTTGATTTCTCTCCGCTAATCTGATGTTCTTCTGATATATCAGCTATATTATGTGCTAGTGCATCTTCACGAGATTCAAAAGCAAAAATATTAACATAAGCATCATTAACATAAAGCATTGAACTAGTATCTAAATCAATAACTAATACTGGCTGCATTACAGAATTAAGTAATGTATATAAATCCGCTTGGGAACGTCTGATTTCATTATCTTTTTCAATTAATTCTTCTGCGGTATGCAAATTCTTTTGAATTTCTATTAGCGAATTATTCTTACGTCTATAAATATATGCAAAGAAAATGAACAAGGCTGCAATCAATAACGCAAATACAAGTAAACTGATAAGTAATGCTGCCTCAACTGGATTACTTTCAAAAAGTGACAGTTCTTTATTTATAGGTGTATGATCTGCAGGAAGCTGACTTACTTTCAGCCCTTGTTCATTTACAGCATCATAATCAAACATCCAGAAATTCATTTTCTCCTGACTGTCATCAATGTTAAGTTCACTTATAGATTTACCATTTATTAAATCAAGTACCAATTTTCCTGCTTCATAACCCTGATTATATCCATCTATAACCTTTCCACCAATTATTTCACCAAATCCAATGTTAGAACTTTTTTGACAGAAAATAGGATTATTTAGCCCTTTTCCAAAGGCTTCTGAAAGCTCCTGCTCAGAAAAATACTTCCCTGTTCCATCCACATAGTAAGAACCACATAAAACAAGCGTATCCCCCTCTAAATCTGAAATCTCCTCCATTATTTCATATAAGGATATATTTGAATTATATACAAGGTTTACTCTTGTCTTTAGATGCGATAATTCATCTTCCATTGTTTCACGACTCCTTACTCCTGAAGTGGAGTAATCATTAAGTATATAAATATTATCAGTATCAGGATATAACTTTAACATTTCTGCAGCAGTATCACCTGTTGCAAATACTCCTTTTATTCCTGTAATATTATTTTCTAAACCATAAATCATATCTGATGTAAAATCATTTATACCACAATATATAACAGGTATATTATTAAACAACATACTATAGTATTTCACAACAAAATCCAACGCATCATTATCTGAAGCAATAATGACATCTGGAGGACTTTCTATAAATGTCGAATGAATAGACTTTTCCATAAGTTCATACTGCGACTCTACATTTGAAAATCGTCCTAAGTTTAAAGATAAGTTGTAGTAAGTTATTTTCTCATTCTTAGCAAATGCTTCTTGAATACCTTGAACTATTCTATTCTCCCATAACATTTCAGGACTAAATGAAGATATATGAAGCACTATTTTTTCACTTGAAGTATTTATTTTACCTTTTTTTATTTTTTCAAATGTACCATCTTGTAGCATCTTTTCCAACTCTGCTTTAAGCTGCTTTGACAATTCGATATTATCCTTGTTTACAAATGTATAAGTCTCTACTCGCTCAACAATTCCACATTGTACAATACCCTTAGGAAGTATCTTATCTGATAGCTCCGTAACCGGTAAAGCAAGTACATCTGCCTCATCATTTAAAATAGCTTGAAATAACTCATTGTAGTCATTTATTGCAGTTTTATATGCACCTGAAGGTATATGATTTTCTACATGAACATTCTTTGGATGATAAACAACACTTAGTCCATTAAGATCGTCCCATTCTTCAAATTCATAATTAGCCCCTTCTTTAGAATACATAACCATATCAACATATGATACAGGCACTTCAACCGGTACTAAATTTGTATATATATCTTCAATTCCAAGTGCCTGCACCGCAAGTAAATCATTCTCACCATTGTCTACAGAAATTATCGCTGTTTTCATTCCCAAAGATGATACTACAACATCATAGCCCATTCTGTTAAGAGCGGTATAAAGAACTCTGTCTATAACGATATTTTCGTCATTTGATATTGCTATCCTAACTATTTTACGTTCAGTCTCATCTGCTTTTCCAGTGTAACTAAATGTTGAAAAAATAATGCAAAATATTATAATAAAGCTTAAAAGCTTTTTCTTCATATCAAACCTCTATTCTAGGACACCATCCTTGTTATATACTTATGTACAATATTTTTCATTATAACAAATAACACCCTAAAATTCAATATCAGAAAAGAGAGCTTTCGCTCTCCTTATCTAACCATTCTGATTCAACAACTTATAATACATTCCCTTTTTTGCCACAAGTTCATCATGTGTACCATCCTCAACAATCCCCTTATTATCAATATACAATATCCTGTCTGCATTTTTAATGGTTGACAATCTATGTGCGATAACAAAGCTTGTTCTATCCTTTAGTATAGTCTTAAACATTTGTTGTACGATTTTTTATGTTTCAGTATCTATATTACTTGTAGCTTCATCTAGTATAATAACCTTTGGGTCAGCTAAAACAAGTCTTGCAAATGACAATAACTGTTTCTCTCCGCTTGATAACTCTGTTCCACGGCTTGATATAACTGTATTATAACCCTCAGGCTTTTTCATAATAAAATCATGTGCAAAAACCTTCTTTGCCGCCTCAATACATTCCTCATCCGTAGCATCGGGTTTTGAAAATCTTATATTCTCAATAATCTTATCACTAAACAAGAAAGTATCCTGCATCATAACACCTACGTTTTCCCTTAGTGACTGCATCGTTATATCTCTAACATCTACATCATCAATTGAAACGCTTCCGTTATCAATATCATAAAATCTGCTTATAAGGTTAACTATAGTTGTCTTTCCCGCACCTGTAGGTCCTACTAAAGCCACCATTTGTCCCGGTTTAACTTCTAAATCAATTTTTTCAAGTATATTAATTCCTTTAATATATGAAAATGTAACATCATCAAACTTAACCTTACCTTTTGCATCATTTAAAGGCTTTGCATCATATTTTTCTAATATTTCAAAAGGTGTATCTAGTACTTCAAAAATACGTTCAACATTTGATGTAATACTTGTGATTGCTTGCAATCTCTGGCAAATAACGAATACCGCTCCTGAAAATCTCTGCATACATGTTGTAATCGCTACTATAGCACCTAAAGTAATTGTAGAACCCCAGTTATTGGTAATAATTAGCAATGCCATCAGATATATCACTATTGTACACATGATTCTTATTATTCCATGTGACAATGGGAAAAAGATTTCTCTATACCTTGTAGTATTCATAAAAGCCTTATGATACTGTTTTGATAAGTCAATAAAGATTTCATCATTTAACTCTTCTCTATTAAATGCCTTTATAACCTCCAAACCATTTATATCCTCTGCTACAAATGCAGTTCTGTTACTGCCCTTATTTCGATCCATTCTTACTCTTGTATGTAACACTTTTGCTAAAACCCACATAACAAGTATCAACGGAATACTTATAAGAAATACTACGATTCCAAGCCTGATTTCTAAGAAACATACAAATACAAATGATATCAACATTATAAATACATTTTGTATAACTCGCGTCATATTATTTATAAAGAAATCAGCTATTTCATCTGTATAATTGGTTACCCTTACTAAAATCTTGCCCGAAGGTCTGTTATCATAATAATCAAAACTAAGTTCCATAAGCTTATCAAATAAATCTTTTCTTAGATTACAGATTATCGAGTTTCCTAACTCATTTGAAATCTTTGAGGTAAGGTAGTTAAATATTTCTCCACACATACTTATCGAAAACCAAACAAGTAACAATATCACCGATATTACAAATACATTACTTGGAACTTCACCGTTTTTGGGCAATATCTCGTTAATTATATGCGAATTAATCAATATAGGAACAATTGATATAAAGCTTGCAAAAATAAGAAGTGATATAACCTTTATATATGCCCCTTTAAACTCTTTAGCATATGATATAAGACGTTTAAGCATAAATCCATTAAACTTTTCCTGCAAGACTTCATCTTCAAAATATAGATTTCTACTCATTTACATACACCTCCTTGTCCATTTGCTGGTTGTAAATACTTGCGTAGTGACCATTTAATTTCATCAATTCATCAAATGTACCTCGCTCTACAATTTCACCTTGTTCCATAAATATTATCTCATCAAAATCTTTTAACGCTTTTGCTCTATGTGTAGCCATAATAAGTGACTTTTCACTAAAGTATTCATTTAAGTTTTTAAAAATCTTACTTTCTGTTTCTATATCTAAAGCACTTGTACAATCATCTAATATAGTAATAGGCGCATCCTTAAGCAGTGCTCTTGCAATAGCCACCCTTTGCTTTTGGCCACCTGACAACCCAAAACCTTTTTCACCTACAATAGTTTTATACTTATCTGGAAAATCATTTGCAAACTCATCTACCTCTGCTATTCTACCACACCTAAACACATCTTCTTCTGGGGCATCTGGGTTATAATATGCAATATTGGCTTCTATGGAATTCGAGAACAAAAATACGTCCTGCATAGCATAGCCATATGCTCTTGCTATCTCATTTTTACTATATTCCTTTATATTTACGCCATCAATTTTTATTTCGCCTTCAGCATATTCCTCAAATGCTTGTAATGTCCTTAAGACAACAGATTTACCACTGCCTGTCTTTCCCATTATACCTATCTTTTTACCATATGGTATATCAATATCTATCCCTTTGACCAAAGCCTCTTCATCCGCATTTACCATAAGGTTTTTAACCTCAACATGTGGCTTTTTAGATACAGTTTTGTCACCATAAGATGCCAAAACCTCATCTTCTTTATCAAGAAGTCCAAACAATCTGTCTGCGCTTACTTTTGCATCCTGAATATCCGAAGATAAAAAGATAATATCTACAAAGTATCCGCATATAGATAATAAGTATGCTAAAAACGCTGTATATTCACCACTTGTCATTTTAAAATGTGTTGCGAGGTATATACTTATCGCCATACTTGCAACCATTACAAATTGGTCAACAGTTCCAAAACCAAGAAAATATCTATATCTTTTTGCACCAAAAATTGTATAAACTTCTCTAAGATCTTCTGTTTTCTTCCTGAACCTTTCTTTTCTTATATCTTCTCTTCCATAAGCCTTTATTGTTCTAATTCCATAAATACTTTCTTGTGTTTCTGTATTTAATTCTGAATTTTTCTTCCACAATTTTTCATATAGTTCATTACACATTTTTAGAAATCCCTTTGTGATAAATCCAAATACAACTAATGTAGCTAGAGGCAATATCATCAGCCATACATTTATCCTAAATAAAAAGTATGCTGCAAATATTATGTAAAATATTGAATCCACAATAAATGGTATTGTAGCAATATGAAAGTTTCGAAGCTTATGAGAATCTGAATTTACTATTGTAATCAAATCTCCACTACTATAATCCTTCATTAGTCTTTGTCCATAGGAATTAACCTTTTTCATTACTTGCAATCTCATATCATTATCACATTTTAATGAAAAATAATGTGCGATATTCCATCTTATATAAAAGCATAAGAAATATAATCCCATAAACACAATAAATGTTATTACCAACACCCACATAATACTCCATATATCTCCCTCAGGTATACCATCAATTAGAAAGTTAAAAATACTGCTATTATCACTTACCGGTTCACCAAGAGATGGCTTAATAACCTTATCAACGATAAGTGATGCTATCTGTGGCTCCACTAACGCCAGTATGCCCTGCATCTGTCCCAAACACACACACAATATGAGAATCCCATATATCTTCCCATAATAAGGCCGTGCTTGTCTAAAAATTTTCATCATATACATTACTCTCCTTACTTGTATTTAGCAACAATGAGATTGCCAGCCTAAGCTGACAATCTCATCCCGATTTTATAATTATCACTTTATTAACGATGGTAGTTCTTTGTTACATATTCTAGTATAACTTTATTATCTTCTACTAATCTTGCTCCCATAGTATAACGACCTTTTTCGCTTGTTACTCTGATAATTTTCGCTTCTAATTCTACACCCTTCAATTCTTCTAAATCATCAATCTTTAAGAATATAGTAGAGCCTTTAGCGTCCTGAGGCACTGAATCTCTTGTTTCAAATGCGAATCCACCTGCTGAAATATTTATCATCTTACCATTTACTAAACGTCTGGTATCTGCCAATGTTACCGTAGCATAATTCTTTATTGGCATTCTCGTATACTTTCTTCTGTTTATTATCTTAGGTGATGTCTTTATCTCTAGCTTGTAGATATTTTCTCCCTTTGATTTAGCATGAGATACACTAACATCTTCCCACAAATATACTACATTTTCAACTGGTAACTGTACGTTACATTTTACTGAACCCTTTTCAACAATAACCTTACGTCCAACTGTTCTGATAGTAACCGTTTCGCCTTGAACTTCTACTATATCTGCTCTATATTCTGTACTTCCCATAAATAAAGTAGCATGCATACCTCTTGAAATATCTTTTAATCCCATAAAGCCGCCGGTACCTAGTTCTTCCATTAGCATCGCAACAACTTTTTCTATTTCAGCTATATTATCTGTAGTCTCTGTATATTTAGAAAGCATTTCCTTAGTGTTTTCATCTGAACTCACTATACTCTGTGTCATAACATCAACAACACCTGCAACTTCTTGCATGTTCTTAACCATCTTGCTATTTGACTCTTTTACATCACTCATTGCAACATCAATGATTTGAATATTTTCACCCAATTGTGCTGAATCCTTTGTAATATCACCAACACTTTGGTCTACTTGATTTACTTTTTCCAAAGAAATATCAATTCGCTCTAATATTTGAGTAATAGATGCTGTCATCTTTTCAGATATTTTTTCCAGATGTTGTAATGCTTCAAATATACTATTCGATGATGTTTGAGTTCCAAGGCTTAAGTTTCTGATTTCATCAGCAACTACTGCAAATCCTTTTCCTGCCTCACCTGCTCTTGCTGCCTCAATAGATGCATTTAATGCCAAAAGGTTTGTCTGGTTTGTGATGCCTTCAATAGTTTTTGCTTCATCTTTCATAACAATAAATTGTTTCTTAAACTCTGTTAATACTTCTTCTACTTCCCCTGACAATTCAGCCATAACATTAGTTGATTCAACAACCTCTGATAATTCTTCCGAACTTGCCTTTGAATGATTTGTAGATTTTTCTACTAAATCTACCATCTGACTTATTAAATTAGCAACATTTTGAACCTGTACATTTATGGTTTCTGTAAGCTCTAATGATGAATCCGTTGTATCTTGTAATTCTGCATTGTTTCTTGTAAGTTCTGTCATACTATCCACAACTACATGAGCACTGTCAATATTCTCATCTGCCAATTCTCTTACAACTACCATTCCATCTACTACAGAGTTACTTGCATGTTTTACAGTTTCTATCGTCTTTACAACTCTGTCTAAGTTTGCTTGTACAGAACCGAGCAATGCTCCATCAGATTTAGTCATGTGATTAATCGATATAACATAACCTATATAGCAAAGTACAATACAAGCTAACTGTATTTCGAAAGAAGTAATGTCTTCAGCATTATCTACACCATCTGACAAATTCTTCGCTATCGATGCAATTAATAATAATACATTTGCAATACCACATCTCAATATGAAATTACGACTCTTGTATAAAATAAGTATACTTGTTATTGGCAATATGTACACAAACGCTAAGTTTGATGTAGTTGTCATCAAGACAAATGCATAAAATATACCATATCCATATCCTACTACGTCCTTGTATATATTACAGCTTTTCCCTTTAACATTTAAAACTATTATTCCCAAAATAAAAGGGGTCCAACATATAGCTAAGAATATCAAGTAATAACCCATTGTCCTTTGTTCTTTTACCACTTCAAGACCGTATGACGCTGTTAAAACAATACATAATGTAAACCAAATTGCACGCGCCTTCATATTGGCATTTCGTTTAAAACTTTCTTCATTATATTCCATAAAACTACCTTTCCTTCCTTAGTTTTTTTAACTTACATTTCCTCAAAATTATGTATCTCTATTTTACCAAACTTTATATATTTTTACCAGTAGTTTATACTATTTTGAAAATTTTTATTTTTTTGAAATTTCACCATTAATATACTCAATCGCTGCATTTAATTGCGTATCATACTCTGGCTTTAAATATCCAGACTCATCATATGCTTCTTCTTCCTCTGGAAGCTCTATTTCCTTATCAGGTTCAATCCCTACATCCTGAATACAAACCCCTGATGGTAAAAAGTATGATGAAATAGTAAATTTTACAGCTGTATTATCACTAAGTGGAATAACACTTTGAACAATGCCTTTGCCATATGATTTTGTACCTATTATTTCTGCCCAATCAAAGTCTTTTAATGCACCTGCAAATATTTCTGATGCACTTGCACTATCACCGTTAATTAATACAGACATTGGCATTTCTATACATGATTCTCCTGATTCCTTTGTACTTCTATTTTGATATTTATCTTCTGTATACACAATAACGCCTTCTGGTAAAAGTGTATCTAACATACTTACTACTGATTCATATAAACCACCTGGATTTGAACGAACATCAAATATTAATCCTTTAGCTCCTTGTGCTATCAAGTCATTAAGTGCTTCTTCAAATTGTTTAACTGTTACTTTATCAAAGCTAGAAATCTGTATATATCCAATATTTCCTTCCTTCATTTCATAAGCAACCGTCGGAACACTGATTTCTCTACGCTCAACTTGCACAGTTTTTTCTTCATCACCTCTTAAATATGTGATGCTCACATATGTACCTTTATCACCCTTTATATATGATACTGCTTCTGATAAATCCATACCCGTAACTTCTTTATCATTAACCTTTAAAATAATATCTCCAATACTAATTCCTGCCTCATATGCAGGACAATCTTTATATGGCTGAACTACTGTAATAATTCCCGTCTGTATATCCTGAGTTACCGCACAACCAATTCCATAGTATGAGCCATTTGAACTTTCCATAAGCTGTGCATATGATTTTTCATCATAATATACTGCATATTTATCATCTAACCCTGCAAGAAAACCCTTATAAATACTGTCTGCTACTGATTCCATATCTTCATTATAATAATAGTATTTATCTAGTAATGACTGTATCAATTCTATCTTTTCATATATCTTTGTAAATTTACCATCATCTTCATCTTCTGTATCACTTGAACCACTATTTGATTCTACTTTGACATTTTTTCCATCTGAATTATTTGTAGTCTTCTTTTCTGAATCATTCCCTATAAAAAAGTTAAGCAAAATAATACAAAGAAATGCAAATACAGAAAACATTATCCCTACAAAGATACCTTTAAAAAAATTGCCCTCACTCTTGTCATTAATATTATTATCAATAATATTATTACTATTATTATTAAAATAAATATCCTCTTGTTCTTGCATAATAAATTGTTATATCCTTTCTAACAAACATTATTGTGGTGTCACATATGATAATGGACTTTGGTATTCTCCATTTAATCTAACACTGAAATGTAGATGAGAACCTGTTGACCTTCCTGTTGAGCCCATAAGACCTATCAAATCCCCTGTCGACACCTTATCACCTACATTAGCTATCAATTTCGACATATGCATATATATAGTATATAATCCATTTCCATGATCTATGCCTATCCAGTTTCCCGCCGAAGAACTATAATTTGACCATGCGACTTCTCCATTATATGCTGCATATATAGGAGTTCCTATTGGCGCTGCTATATCAATACCTGAATGAAATGATAAAACTCCTGTAAATGGATCTTCTCTGTTACCAAAAGGAGATGAAATCCTTGTAGACCCTGGTGTAGGCCACATCATCGCTCCACCATCATATGTCAACTGTGTCGCCTTTTTCTTACGCTCTTCTTCTATTCTTTTTAACTCATCAATTAACTTTTCTTGTTCCGCAATATCCTCTAGCTGTCTTTTTATAGCCTCTTCTTTACTCACTATTTCACTATTTGTATAAGATAATTGCGCTTCCTTTTCTCGTACTAACTCTTCTACTGCAGCCTTTTCCTCTTCTGCTTCTTTCTTACTATCATTAAGAGCTGCTAAATCACTTTCAAGTCGTACCTTTGAAGCTTCTATTAATTCTTTCGTATTTTGGAGTTTTGCCATCATATCTCTGTCATATTCAAGAATCTCTACCAAATACTCCGCTTTATTTAGTATCTCACTAATATCACCTGATGCAAACAATATATCCATGTATGAATTATCACCGTTTTCATACATATACTGAATGCGTAGCTTCATTGACTCGTATTGCAGAGCAATATCTATCTCTGCTGCATCAATTTCTGACTTTGTTTTTTCTATATCAGCTTGTTTTGCCACTACATCTTGTTCTAATAAGTAAATATTATCATTAATTTCATTCAAATATATATCCATCTCTTTTATGTATGCCTGTGTATCACTTTTCAAAGATTCTAACTTATCAAGCTTACTTTTTGTATCTTTTAGTTCTGCTTCCATTTCATCTTTTTTCTTTTGTGCATCACTAATATCATCTGTTGCTTGTGGTGAGATAGGACATGACAATACCATAAATATAACTAACACACTACTAATTAATCTATATAACCTCTTTCGCATTATGACCCTCCTTATTATAATGCTTTGTACACTACACCTTAAGATGCTTTCTCATTGTTATAATACTTCCTGCAACACCAATTCCCGCTCCAATAGTAAGCGCCATTGGTACAAGAATTTTAAACACTTGTCCTGCCGGCAAAAATACTGCAACAGATGACAATGTCTGAAACTTTGACATAACAAAGCCAACTGCATTACTATATACATAATATAAAATTACAAGCGGAATAAATGCTCCTATTACTCCAATCATTATGCCTTCAACCATAAATGGGGCTCTTACAAATATATCCGTTGCTCCCATAAGCTTCATTATCTTAATTTCTTCTCTTCTGACTGTTATACCTATCATAACTGTATTACTAATCAAGAATACACCTATTGCCAAAAGTACAGCAATCAATGCAACTGATACATACCCCACAAGCTTACCGAAATCGCCGATTGTAGAAGCAGCATTTGTTGGTGCATAAACTTGCCTTATTCCATCTAATTGCTCAAGATACCTTACACATACATCCTGCATTGACACATCATTTAAATATATTGAAAATGATGCTGAATTTGCAAGTGGATTATCATCTTTAAAACCTTCAGCAAGGTAATCTTTATCACCAAAATATATTGTTTTATATTCATCCCATGCTTCTTCTGCTGATTTATACTCTATTTTTGATATCTCTGCTCGTTTTGTTATTGTTACTCTCAGTTCCTCTATTTGCTCTTCTGACATCTCTTTATCAAAAAATGTTGTGATGCAAAGCTTTGATTCAAGAGAATCAATCATATAATTAAAGTTTACCACAACAGAATAAAACAGACCTATTAAAAAAATACAAATAGCTATCGTTGCAACTGATGCAAGTGAAAACAGCTTATTTCTCTTTATATTAATAATACCCTGCTTTAAACTATAAAACCATGTTCTAATTTTCATATATATATCCACCTTTTCTCTCGTCACTAACAATTATACCTTTTTGCATAGTGATAACTCGTTTTTGCATAGCATCAACGATTTCTCTATTATGCGTAACCACTATAACTGTTGTTCCTCGCTTATTAATTTCGTCCAATAAATTCATTATTTCCCATGAGTTTTTTGGATCCAAATTTCCTGTTGGCTCGTCTGCCAATAAAATTGGTGGATTATTAACCAATGCCCTTGCAAGTGCAACTCTTTGTTGCTCACCCCCAGATAATTCTTTAGGGAATGATTTATATTTTTCCGCTAGTCCAACCATCGATAACATAGTTGGTACTCTTCTTCTAATAGTCTTTTGAGGAACTTCAACTACACGTTGTGCAAATGCAACATTATCGTATACATTTCTATCCTTCAATAGACGGAAATCTTGAAAAACTACACCAATGTCCCTTCTTAACATAGGTATCTTTCTTCTTTTCATTTTATTTAGATATTTGTCATTTACGTATATCTTACCGGTTGTAGGTTCTAATTCTTTTAGCATCAACTTAATTAGTGTTGACTTTCCCGCTCCAGAATTTCCAACAATAAACACAAACTCACCTTTTTCTATCTTTAAGTTTATATTATTTATTGCAGGGGCTCCTGCCGTATATGATTTGCTTACGTTTTCTAATACTATCACTATAACCACCGTTCTGCTATAAAAACATAGCTTTTGATTTTTCTCCGCTCTTATAGGTTAACATAATTCACCCTAATAATCCATACTTTCCATATATTTCATATACTTTACTACCATCAATGCAATCTTGAATGTAATCGCATCTTCAAATGTTCTAAGATCTAGTCCTGTACTCTTTTGTAGTTTATCTAATCTATAAACCAAGGTATTTCTATGGATATATAACTGTCTGGATGTTTCTGATACATTAAGACTATTTTCAAAAAATTTATTTATAGTCGTAAGTGTTTCTTCATCAAACTCATCCGGTGATTTTCCATCAAATATTTCTTTAATGAACATTTTACAAAGTGGTACAGGAAGCTGATAAATAAGTCTTCCGATTCCAAGATTGTTATATGCTACTATATTCTTCTCACTGTAGAATATTTTTCCTACATCTAAAGCCATTTTTGCTTCTTTATATGACTTAGACACTTCTTTTATCTCATTTACAATCGTACCATATGCAATATGAACTCTTGACATAGCTTCAGTATTAAGCATGTCCAACACAGTTTTTGCTATTTTATCAAGATCATCATAGTTTTCATTTGGCTTAACTTCTTTTACAATAATTATATTTTTTTCATCAACAGCAGTTATAAAATCTTTTGCTGTCGTCATAAATAATGTCCTAAGAGTTTCAAGTGCATTATTATCTTTTTCAGTCTTTGTTTCAACTGTAAAAACCACACGTCTTACATCCGTTTCAATATGTAGTTTTTTAGCTCTGTTATAAATATCCACAAGTAGTAAATTATCTAAAAGCAGGTTTTTAATAAAATTGTCCTTATCAAATCTTTCTTTATAAGCAACTAGAAGATTTTGTATCTGAAAAGCCGCCATTTTACCCACCATATATATATCATTACTGTTCCCCTTTGCTAATAATATATATTCTACCTGACTATCATCACATACCTTAAAAAATTGACAACCCTGCATTTCTTGGTTATCTGCTGGAGACTCTACAAATGATACTATAGTTTCTTCATAATCCTCTGACTCTTCAAAGGTTGTAGCTAAAGTCTTACCCTCTGTATCAAAAATACATAAGTCAACTCTTGCTATACTTTTTACCCCTTCAATGGTATTTTGTAATATTTGATTTGAAATCATTTTTTGCCCCACTTCCTTGTCTTTTTACTACATTTTATTACATTCTAACATACTTTTTTTGCTCAATCAAGACCAAAAAGATGATTCATACCAACTCTTATATTGTAATATGAACCATCTTTTAAATTTATTATCTTATAAAATTTTAGTTAACCTTCACAAGTACCCACTTCTGGCACTCACCACCCCAATAATTCCATTGGTTGATGTTTCCGCCTGATGCTGTACTCCAACCATATACATCTAGTCCTGATAAACAATTACTTGCTCTTGTTAAAATTGCATAACTGCCATCTGATTGCTGTTCAAACTTAAACTGTTGATTTGCTGCACCTTTATATGTATATTGTAGTATATTTGCTCCATCTGTAGCTTTTGCTCCCGCAACATCTACACATTTTGAATAGCCTGAAGCTCCTGTTAAGATATGATAATATCCATTGCCATCTGAAACGACTTTAAACTTTTGAGCATCTAAACCATTATATGACCACTGCTGAATATTTGCATTGTCTGCACTACTTCCGTTTGCTACATCAAGGTATAATCCTGAATATAGATTTTTTATGTAATATGTTCCCTCTGACACTGTCGTTGATGAACTTGATGCCGTTGTCTTTGTTCCCCAAATTGACTGGTTATTTGTACCTATAAGTGAGAAAGTCATTAATTCTTTATGGCTTGTAGACTCATCCTTTTGTTTAAAGAATACACCCTTATATGTCACACCACCAATTACCATCTTACAATAATATGTTCCTGAAGTATAACTCCATGTTCCTGTATAATCACCTGTAATTGTTCCGTTACTATTAAGTGTAACTTTCTTAGTTGACAACATTCCTACATTTGTAGTAGCTGCATCTAAACCATGATTTACAAACTCATATGTACCAACCATATCTGATGAAGAATATCCCGTACTTGATATTTTACTTCCCAAATATTCGTAAACTGCTGTAACTGGCCAGTTATCTTCATTTAAGAACTGCTGATGAACTCTTACTTCATGGTACTCTGTACCTGCATTAAATCTTGTATGATATATCAAATATCTCTGTCCGTCTGTATCTATGAACGCTGAATTATGTCCACCCGACTTATATCCTACACCTAATGTTGAGAAGTTATAGTTACCAAATAATTTTACACCACATGATGCTTGATTTGTAGAAGATGTAAATATTGCACTATTACCTGCTGCATCATTGTATGTACCGTTTACAGTTTTTGATCTGTACATACGAATATGATAACCACCATCAACACCTAACCAACCATATGTTACATATAAATAATAGTATCCACTTGTTGAATCATATACAATATATGGAGCCTCGCCTGATTTTCCATATCCACCTGCAATCTGCTTACCAAAATATCCGTCTGTTACACCACTGCTTGTTTTTGGATAAATAGGCTGACCTGTTGTCTTATCAAGCTGTAAAATAAATATTCCACCTGACCATGAACCATATGTCATCCATAAATTTCCGCTTGCATCAAAAAATACTGTTGGGTCAATAGCATTTGGGAATAATGTATTATTAAATCCACCATTAGCATTAAACCATCCGCTTCTTGTTCCACTTAGCTTACCTTGACTAATAAGTTTTGGTATATTTGTATTCTGGTATGAAGTATTTACTGTTTTTGTTCCTAAACTGGAGGTTGTTGTAACATTATTATCTCCACTAGTAAAACCTGAATAAAGTACTGTATCTACATATGTAAATGGTCCTGTTGCTGATTTTGATACACCATAACCAATACATGAACGAATATATGTTGATGAAGTACAATAGTACATCATGTAAGCGCCCTTACTTCCATCATTCCATACATAATTTGCATTATAAATAATATCTGGAGCCCAAACTGCATATCCACCTGATGAGTCTTGGTCATTGTAACCTGCCCATGCAAATGATGAAGCCAATGAATTTGCTAATCCTTCACCGGTAGCTGCCTTTGTACTGCCACTATTGCTTACTGCTTTAACAAGATTCCATTTTTGGCAAGAGCCACCCCAGTAATTCCACTGGTTTACATTTCCGCCTGCTGTAGTTGACCACTCATACACATCTAATCCTGATTTACAACTGCTTGCTTTTGTTAAAATAGCATATGAACCGTCTGCTTGTTTTACGATTCTGTATTTTTGCATCTCACCACCCCAGTATTCCCACTGAAGTATATTTGCTCCATCCGCTGTAGAACCTGAATCTACGTCCATACAGCTCTTATAGCCTGATGCACCTGTTAATATGTAATAGTAACCATCTCCTAATGATACGAATTTAAATTTCTGAGCATCCGCACCATTATATGACCATTGTCTAATGTTTGCTCCATTACTTGCTGAACCATTCTCTACATCAAGGTATAAACCACTAAACTGGTTTTGAATATAATATATACCCTCCACGTTCTCACTGGCATATAATGTTGTATTCAAGTAACCCTGTGTACCAAGTGCTGTCCAATTTCTAAGATCTGTGCTTGATGCCTGCCCCATATGTGAACCATAAATATAATACTTTGATGATGATGAATCATAGAATATTGATGGATCATGCACAGATATTCTCGTTGTGTTTGATGTGGTTGACGAACTTGCTGCCCCCATAGCATTGTCGCTAAACCTAAGTCCTGTTGTAACTAAAACTGCCCCCAAAAGTAATGCTGTTGCTTTCTTTAATCCCTTGCTACTTAATAAGGATTTCAATCTCATAGTTTTAATTTTCCTTCCTACTTTATATAGTTTTTTTCACACCGTAACTGCCTTTTGCACGTTTAAAACTTTACCTTTTCCTCCTTTTTCCACTAAACGCACACCCATATTTTTTATAATAATATACTTTTATTTATTTAGCAATACTTTTTTAATACTTTGACATTTTATCCAAAAATTAGGTTCATTTTTTAGTCATATTTCCCAAGTTATTTATTCAATTCTTATATTTTTAACTATCTAGTCATTAACTAAATCATATACCACAATCTCATTATCAGGTACAACAAAAACGGATACTACCTAAGTAGTATCCGCCATATGAAAAATTTATTTTAGTTAGCAATAACCTGTTCTGTTTCTTTATCGAAGATATGTAATTTAGTTAAGTCAAGTGCAAACTTAATCTTATCTCCAACTCTTGCTGTTGTACGAGGATTTACTCTTGCTGTACATGCATACTGCTCAATATCAAAGTATAAGTAAACTTCTGCACCGAGTAATTCGTATAACTTAATTGTTGTTTCGATAACGCTGTCTGGTGAGCTTGTTACCATAATTTCGTCATCATGTATATCTTCTGGTCTAATACCCATAACTACTGTTTTACCAACATATCCGCCTTCAATTAATGATTTAGCTTTAGTTTCAGGAACTTTAATTGAATTTCTTCCGAAATCTAATGATACTGAACTTCCTGTCTGCTTAACTTCTGCATCAATGAAGTTCATAGCTGGTGAACCCATAAATCCTGCAACGAATAAATTCTTTGGATAATTATATAAATTAATAGGTGAATCAACTTGTTGAGCAAGACCATCTTTCATAACTACGATTCTTGTACCAAGTGTCATAGCTT
>JAVBUL010000016.1:0-3056 GCA_031555415.1 Lachnospiraceae bacterium
ATGTATTGAGCAGAATAAGAAGTACTTCTCAGTAGCTTCTGGTGGTGGTACAGGCCGTACACTCCATCCAGATAATATGGCAGCAGGTCCTGCTTCATATGGTATGACAGATACATTAGGACGTATGCATTCAGATGCTCAGTTCGCAGGTTCTTCATCAGTTCCAGCTCACGTTGAAATGATGGGATTAATCGGTGCAGGTAACAACCCAATGGTTGGTATGACAGTAGCAGTAGCGGTTAGTTTACAAGAAAGTGCAGAGGCTGGCAAATTCTAAGAAATGCAGTGTTTGAAAGACTTAGAAGAAATACGGATTAGTTCAAAATGATAGAAAATCATAGAGGTAACTAACACATAACTAACAAGTAACTAACAGACGTAACTAACAAAAATAAAAGGCATACAAATCACTTGTATACCTTTTATTTTTTAATTAATTTTTTTAATTTCGTTATGCAATTGCTCTATAGTGCGATGTGTATAAATTTTTTCTGTTACATCTTCAATAGCATGCCCTACAATTAGTTTTAAAACGTATTCATCAACATTTGATAATTTTGCCTTAGTAATAAAAGTGTGTCTAGTATCGTGAGGCTTATGCGTCATGCCTAATTTCTTATTAATCTTATTGAATCTACCTCTATATTTATCGTAGGTAAGATATGTTCCTTGCTGACCGTCTTCGTCGTTGAAGAGGTATTCACTACCCATTTCGATAGCCTTATTATAATTCTTCATAACAAGCTCGCGGATAACTGGGTGAATAGGTACATAGCGATTGCGCCCTGCGTCTGTCTTGAGACCACCATAAAAGGTCCATTGTTCCAAATCAATATCAGTGATTTTTAATATAGCCAACTCTTGAGGTCTCCACCCGGAATAAATACCAATCAAAACCATATCGACAAAAGGAAAATCAATATAATCCCAAAGCTTTTGAATATCATCATCTGCATAAGGTACACGTTCAATGGTAGGTCGCTCACGCTTTACACTATCGCAAAGTTGGGCGTAATCCTTATCAACTATTTCATGCTTCATGGCATATGCGTACATTTGATTAAAAAGGCTTTTAATTCGACCTTTAGTTGCACTTCCTACACTAGCGTCTTGAATAGTCTTTTCTAAATGAACAACTCTTATATCTTTCATTCTCATTGTCAATAAAGGCTCGCAATAATTATATGCACTCTTCCATGTTCTTGCAGCACTAGGGACAATTTTTTCAAAATGTTCAGACGACCATTTCTCATACAATTCTTCAAACGTTACAGAGTCTCTTTTTATGTCGTAAGGATTTTCATTAAAATGCACAAGCGCAGCCAACCCCTCGGCTCGCGTTGGATAATAACCAATAGTAATATATTTTTGCTTACTTTTCCCGGTCTTTTTATCTATTTCCCACCCGGCTGTTTTACGCACCATCCACGGATTACGACGTTTTCCGGATAATTTATATACGCTACCATCACCATTAGCCATCTTCATATAAATAACCACCTTTCGCAAATCGAATTTTGTAATACATTTTATTGCATTATACACCATTAATTTACAAGTGTCAAAAGCGTCTATTAAATACCAAAACATACCACTATTATTTTGTAAATATGAAAAGTTATAATTAAAGGTATAAAACAACGAAAGAAGGTAACAATATGATAAACATAGCGATATGTGACGACAACAAAATAATAGTAGATATGATACGTAAATGTGTAAGTGATTATATGAGAGAAGAAACAACAATACATAAGTTTTATAACGGCGAAGATATATTAAATGCAAGCATGACTATAAAATTTGACATAATATTCATGGACATAAAACTAAGCAGGGAAGAACAGATAAAAGGCTTAGACAACGGAATTAATGTGAGTGCAAGGATAAAAGCTACACAACCACTCGCGGCACTCATATTTATATCGGACTACACAAGTTATTTCGGTGAAATGGTTCATGTAGAACCCCTAGGTTTTATATCAAAGCCATTCAATAGAGAGGATATAATAGAAATGTTAAAAAAAGCAATTATTAGGAAAGCGACGATAGATAACAGTAACATAAGCGTTAAGTACTACGGAATAAACGTACGAATTAATTTAAGCGAAATAAAATACTTTTATTCACAGCTTAGAAAAATATATATACATAAAGATGAACTAAACCAAGACGACTTTAGCTTTTATGACAAGCTTAATAATGTAGAAGACAAAATGAGAATAGAATATCCTAACTTTGTCAGGGTGAATCACAGCTATCTAGTGAACAAAGCGTTTATAACAGATTATAAAGATAACAATGTGTATGTAGGCAGCAGCAATATAGTAATCCCAATAGGCAGAAAATACATTGAACACGTAAGACGATCCTTGTAACACATCTCAATACTCTAACGCTTTAACACTCTACTAGTAGTTGAAGGTAACGCAAAACATGTAGTTTATGACATTTACTTTTCTAAAATTGTATATTAGAATACTATTAAGAAGCTTCTTAAAATCTTATATACAAAAGGAGAGTAAAGAAAAATGAATAGTACAACAGATACTAAAACAAGTAAAACTAATTTAGGAGATATAAAAAGAAAAGAACCTCTACAACAAGTCATTGAAATGGTGCAGAGGTTGCCAGAACGTGAAATAACAAGATTAAAAAACTATATTATAAATTTTTACTTTGGAGATTGAGCAACTAAGAGGTTATCAATTAGAGTTAGTACAGCCATTTTGTTAGATTCAGACAGTTGGCTGTACTTTTTTACTAATATAGCTTCTTCTTTGCCTTGTAGTGCAGCAGGAGATTTCTCATCATCTTTCCAACCCATAAGATAACTTGGGGTAGTGTCTAAAGCCTTCGCGACCTTAATTAATTTATCTCTTCGCATATTAGCAATCATACCATTTTCCCATTTTCTAACAGTGCTCTTACCAACCCCTACAATATCCCCTAATTCCTCTAGTGTCAATTCTTTTTCTGTTCTTAAATCATGTATTTTTTGACCTGTATCCATAAATAACCTCCATATTCGTTTTGTTTTAGAATAGCATAAAAGT
>JAVBUL010000253.1:0-2741 GCA_031555415.1 Lachnospiraceae bacterium
ATTTTTTACTATGATAGAGCCTGAGAAAACACCTTGATAAACTAAGGGTCGATAGCTTGAATATGCTACTTTTAGTCCTGCGTTGCCAATTGCATAATCTTCACCAAGGGTCCCGCCTGATATACTTACTTTGTAATTTTGTCCGTTATTATTATCCCAATACGTTTGTTCGCCAACTTCATATTTGATAGCAAAAGTACAAGTTGAACCGGTATAATTCGTATCATCAACCGAAAATTCCCAAGCCTCATTGTTATTTAAAGTTTGCTTATAATAACTGGCAGAAGCATCTTTCCAGGTTATTTCATCGAATGAATAATGAATTGTAACACTTTTATTATATGCGATGTTTTCTACTTCAATAAAACCATATACATTTGCAAAAGCATTAAATCCACCGCCTCCGAAAATATCACCCCTGGCATACATCAGCGCTACCGGATTACCTGCAGCAGAGGCAGTGGGTATAGCTGCTACACAGATTGTTGCAAGCATAATCAGAGTAATTAATAGAGAAATAATTTTTTTAGTTTTCATTTTTATTTTCCTTTCAAATAAATTAGTAATAAATATTCACATCACACATCAAACCATTGGAATCACCTGTTTCTGTAATTTAAATGAAGTGTATCACATTATCAGTTGTTTTGTCAATATTTTCATTAATTAATAATTTATATGCATAGTGGTAAGTATGGTGAATTGAGAGCAGAAAAGAGGAACACAAAGCTAACCTTGGATATGAAGATTATAGTTTAACAGAATCTTGTAATTATCTTTAAAATTTATGACGTTTTTAGCTAAAAAAATAAAAAACCGCTTTAAAACTCCACTAAACGGAATTATAATTTGGTTTTTACTGTCAAGGCTTTTAAAAGATATAGTTTGCTTTTTGGTATATTATTTCGAGCTCTCAGATATAAAATAATATTATATTTCAAACTGTTTTTTATCAGCTTTTTTCATTTTAACCTATTATAATTTATTATAATAGAACGTATAAGTTGTATCGTCTCTTATATTAGTAAGAGTAGCCATTGTCGGGGGTATGACTGAATAACCTACTAATGACTTCGAATATATGCTTACATTCCCTCCATAGAAAACCGCAAAGCTTTCATTGGCGATTTCTATATCATTGGTAGAATCATAATAGACAGTTTTAACATAAACCTTTTTCAGTGTATTGGTAATGACTGTATCCGCAATTGATGTGTTGTATCCGGGGATATTATTCTGGGATACCGTATAAACATACGCCTGTTCGTTTTCGTCAAAGATCGGTAAATAGTTAAAGGTAAACTGGTTATCCAAGCTGCTTACCGTTTTTTTCTTGAAAAACATACCGTTCTGAAAGAGGTTCACTGTTGTTTCTGCAGGGCGTGCTTTATTAACGTCCGTCTGGTCAACCCACACGATCTGACCACTTAAACTCGTTTTTTCTTTTTCCTTAAATTTCAAAAGTTTTCTGGCTTTTTGCAGCTTTAATAATAACATAAGCTCAGTATTTGTTACTGCACTGATGGTGTTCACGATTGATTTGTCTAACTTAATCAAATCATAAATCGGAATATCGTCTTTGACCCTCTGACCGTCTGTAGTGCCTAAGAACGATTGGATTTTTTCTCCTTCCGCATTAATAATATGCGCAAGTCCAAGTTCCTGCATGCCCACAGATGATATAACTATATCTATAGCGTCTTCACGGTCTATATTGATGTCTGGTATATTTGGCATTGACATTTTTGTTCATCCTTTCTTTTTAATTGATTATGATTTTGACCTACAGTGTATTCGACGGGCTTGAAACCTATTCTATTACAGGCGGTTTTGGATGCACTTTTTCTAATTCGAGAATCTTTTTAGCTTCCTGTAATTTCATCAGAAGTGCAAGTTCCTGCATGCAGATTGCATTCAGAGTATCGGCAACCGATTCGTCGAGCTTTATAAGTTCGTCTAACTCAATGTCGTCATTGATTTTTTGCCCTTCAAGTGTACCTAAAAATGATTGAATCTTTTCGCCTTCTGCATTGATAATATGCGCAAGCCCGAGCTCTTGCATACCGATTGATATTATTACTATATTTACAGCATTATCTCTATCTATATCGATATCCGGTATATTCGGCATTGACATGTTTTCATTCTCCTATTTATTTTAATATTTGCAATGACTCATTTTCATGATTTCAATTACATATTTTGTTTTGGTGACAAGCAAATTTTCAATATTCTCAACCGTTTCCAAAGTTTTCTGAACACTGTCGTTTGCCTTTAACAGCTTCTCGTGTGCATTGCATTGATCGCCATATTTTATAAATGCCTGCATTTTTTCTCCCTCGGCGTTCACTATATGTGACAATCCGATTTCCTGCAAGGCTATCGACGCCAATAGTAAGTCTATTATGTCACTTCTGCACAAGTCTATTTTCGGTGTCACGTCCGGTATATTTGGCATTGACATTTTTTATCACCCTGTATTAATATATTCCGCATGTCCTTTTTTGATACGAAAAATTAATAGAACTAAAGGTATATTTGTCAAAAGTATTAAATAAGATTCGAGCAACAATGAAATTCAAACAGTCGGCGCGTAGGTAAGTAATGTAATCTGGAACGTATATAAAAAGAGGCCCTGTGAAGTATGTTTTAAAATACTTCACAGGGCAAATCTCGAAAACAATGAAAAAAATATATATTTAGTTGCTACGCATCTACAAAAGAAAACAGCATTAAAACTC
>JAVBUL010000205.1:0-4000 GCA_031555415.1 Lachnospiraceae bacterium
TATCGGAAAAAGAAAATTTGTTATTATGAAATTAGAGTTATAACAGGAGGTAAAGAAATTGAAGGTTTTAATGTTAAATGGTAGTTCAAATCAAAAAGGAAATACATATATTTCATTATTGGAGATAGGAAAACAATTGGAAAAGGAAGGTATAGAATATGAGATTTTCCAACATGGTGGAGTACCTATAAGGGATTGCATTGGATGTGGTAAATGCTCGGAAGAAGGTTGTATTTTTAAAGATGACAAAGTAAATGAATTTGTGGCGAAAGCAAAGGAAGCAGATGGTTTTGTATTTGGAACACCTGTTTATTATGCACATCCAAGCGGAAGGGTATTATCATTTTTAGACAGAGTATTTTATAGCAGTGGAAGAGCATTTGCATTTAAGCCGGGTGCTGCGGTTGCAGTTGCAAGAAGAGGTGGAACTTCCGCTTCATTTGATGTAATGAATAAGTATTTTGGAATTTCACAGATGCCTGTTGTAGGTTCAACTTACTGGAATCTAGTACATGGATGTATAGAGGAAGAGGCAAAGCAGGATGCAGAAGGATTGCAGACTATGAGAAATCTTGCCAGAAATATGTCGTGGATGCTAAAGTGTTTTGAAAAGGGAAAAGAAGAGGGAATTGCATTACCTGAAACAGAAAGAGAGTATAGGACGAATTTTATTCGATAAAAAAAGATTCGGCTAAAGCCGAACTTTGCAAGAATTATAAAACAAATTCTTGCTAAATGTATTTTGTTTATTTTAGATACCAATAGTTTATATAGTGGATTATTGGTATCTATATTTTAAATGAATGTGGTCGTGTGACCATATATTGTTGCATTGATATAAAATAGTATGTTATATAGAATATATGTACAGGCAGGTAAAGGTGTAGTATGAGGAAAGTTACAAGAAAGGATATTGCAGAATTGGTGGGGACATCAGTTTCTGTTGTGTCAAGGGCATTGAACAGAAGTGGATATGTCGAAGAGGAGAAAAGGCAAAATATATTAAGAATTGCTAAGGAATTAAACTATATTCCTAATTCTGTGATAATGACATTACAGGAATCAAAAACGAAGCAGTTAGTATTTTTTTGCAATGATTTTAGGAATCCATTCTATATTCAGATGTATCAAGGAATGTTAGAAAAGGCTAAGGAAAAAGGATATAGGATTTTGCTAGACGGTAATGCCAGTTTTGATGATATAAAGAGCGTTATTACAGATGGTATTATTGTCCCAAATCAAAAGATTGCCGAGTATTATACCAAAACATATGGTAAGAACTATGATATTCCTATAGTTTGTGCGGCTTATAGTGATATTGTACAAACATCTAAGTCTGTGACTATGATAGAAATAGATATGTTTAAGACTATGGAAAAGGGACTTGACTATTTTTGGAGTAAGGGGCATCGTAAGATTGCATATGCCACACCTTATGATAATGGTGATTCTTCAAGAGAAGTTGCATATGTAGAGTGGATGCAAAAAAATGGACTTAATCCCAATGATTATTTATTAAAAACTCCTTATGTGAGAACACAGGATGTACCGCAGTTTGATTTTCATGCATTAGGAAAATTAGCTGCATATGAATATTCAAAGAGAAAGCTAAAGCCTACAGGTATTATTGCTTTTAATGATGAGTATGCATATGGGATGATTGAAGGCTTTTTAGAGCAAAAGATTTCTATACCTGATACAGTTTCAATTATGGGAATTGATGGAACATATACTAGACAATATATGAATCCAAAGCTTACAACCTTATCATTGTCGCCTGAAAAACAAGGAGCATTGTGCGTTGAGGTATTGATAGATATAATTGAGCACAGAAAACATAAGTATATTACTAGAATTACGCCTAAAATTATAGAAGGTGAAACGGTTTGTAGTAAAAATTGAAAAGGAGAATATACACAATGAGAGAGGAAATCAAAATTAATACGGAGTGGTTATTTACACCAAATAACCTTGAGAATGGAGAAATAGTTGAACTTAATGAGGAGAAATTTGAAAAGGTATGTGTACCACATTCAAACAAAATACTAGAAACTCACAAGGGAGAGGATTTTCAAAAGCAAATAGATTCTTATAGATTTATTTCATGGTATAGAAAGCACTTTTCGCTTAACAACTCTTATGAAAATAAAAATATATTTGTAGAGTTTGAAGGTGTGGCAACAGTGGCATCAGTTTATGTAAACGGAGAATTTGTAGGAAAACATAAAGGTGCATATACAGGTTTTACATATGATATAACTTCTTATGTAAAGACTGATGGAAGTGATAATGTTATAGCTGTACAGGTAGATTCAACGAAGCAGAATGAGGTACCACCGGAAGGCGGAGATGTTGATTACTGCTTATTTGGCGGAATAGTTCGTAATGTGAATATGATTGTTACTGAAAAGATTTATATAGAAGATGTATTTATTACAACTCCAAATATTAAATCAGGTGACGGAACAGTACATATGGAAGTAGCTGTTAAAAATGATTGTAAAGAGGCTAAAAATATTACTCTTGAAGCAAGTGTAAAAGATGAAAATGGTAATGTAGTAGCTACAATGTCATCACAACAGATTATTAGAAGTGGTGATGTGCATACATATATTGAAAATACAAATAAGATAGATAATGTAAAGCTTTGGAGTGTGGATGAGCCCAATCTTTATACTGTAGAATTTAGGGTAAAGAATGATGATATTTATACAGATAATAATGTAGATGACTACATAGAAACAAAATTTGGTTTTAGATGGTTTGAGTTTACGAAGAACCAAAGCGAATCAGCATTTTATCTTAACGGAGAAAAGACTGTTATAAGAGGAATAAATAGACATGAGCAATGGCCATGGATAGGACGTGCTACAAATGATAAGTTACAAAGAGCAGATGCCGATATGGTGAAGAATATTGGAATGAATTTAGTTAGATGTTCACATTATCCTCAAAGTAAATCATTTCTTGATAGATGTGATGAAATCGGTCTTATGGTATTTGAGGAAGCACCGGGATGGCAACATGTTGGAAATGATGAGTGGAAGAGTGTGTTTATGGAGAATATAAGAGAAATGATTAAGAGGGATAAAAATCATCCGTCTATTATTAGTTGGGGAACAAGAGCAAATGAGTCTTTTGATAGCCATGACTTATATGAGGAAACAAATAAACTAGCTCATGTTATGGATTCAAGCAGACCGACACATGGTGTTAGAAGAATGGAAAGCTATAATGACAGTGAATTTCAAGAGGATATATTCTGTGTAAATTATACCTATCCTGAAATACCTAGAGAGACCCCTTTTATTATTACAGAGCATACAATGGACTGGTTTGCCGGAAATGGACTACCCGGAACAACAGATAAACAAGCAATGGATTTTATTAAAAACTTTGCAGAGCCAATGAATTACTATTATGGTAATGATTATTGTGCCGGAGGGGTTGCTTGGAGTATGTTTGATTATAATAATGAGGTTAATTATACAAAGACAGGAAATGTATTTTATAGTGGAATGTATGACTTATTTAGATATGAGAAACCGGTTGCTAATTTGTACAAATCTCAAAAAGATGCGTCAGAGGAAGTGGTTCTTTATATAGCCAATTATTGGATGCAGGATTCACCAAATGAAGTTATGGTTTTAAGTAACTGTGATGAGGTGGAGCTATTTGTTAATGAAAAGTCTAAGGGGAAAATAAGGCCTAATGTGTATGAGAATATTCCTCATCCTGTTTATGTATTTAAGGATATTGATTTTGAAGCAGGTGAGTTAAAAACAGTGGGATATATAAATGACAAGGAAGTGGTTACTTCTGTGCGTAAGACGCCAGAGGCAGCAGTAAAGCTAGTGGTGTATGCGGATTATGATGAATTGGCAGCGGATGGCTCTGATTTTACTAATGTAACAGTTGAATTAATTGATAAAAATGGTACAGTATTGCCATATGATACATCAAAGGTTAAGATATCTGTGTCAGGAGCAGGAAGATTTAT
>JAVBUL010000208.1:0-7789 GCA_031555415.1 Lachnospiraceae bacterium
AGCTCCGAATAGTTAATTTATATATTTATATTCAAAATGAAAGGGGTTATGATTGTGCACAAAAAATTAATTTATTTAGATAATGCAGCTACTAACGAAACAATGCCAGAAGCATTAAAAGCAATGCAACCCTATTTTTCAGAATTATATGGAAATCCCTCAAGTATCTATGATTTAGGAATAAAAAGTAAGGAAGCTATTGAAAGTTCAAGAAATTTATTAGCAAAGATCATTAATTGTGAAGAAGAAGAGATTTATTTTACTGCAGGAGGAACAGAAAGTGATAATTTTGCAACAAAACAAACGGCACAATGTTATGGTTACAGAGGAAACCATATTATAACAACCTCTATAGAACATAGGGCAGTTTTGAATTCATGCAAATTTTTAGAAGAAAATGGATATAGAGTGACATATTTAAAGGTAAATGAATATGGTCAGGTAAATCTAAAGGATATAGAACGCCACATTACAAATGATACTATTTTAATATCTATAATGCATGCAAATAATGAGATTGGAACACTTCAGCCTATAAAAGAAATAGGAATGTTAGCCAGAAGGCATGGAGTTATTTTTCATACAGATGCAGTTCAGTCAGTCTGCCATGAGCCGATAGATGTAAAAAAGTTAAAGATTGATATATTAAGCGCTAGTGCGCATAAGTTTGGCGGTCCTAAGGGAGTTGGGTTTATGTATATTAACAAATCACTAAAGTATACACCGTTACTGCATGGAGGTTCCCAAGAGAGGCATTTAAGGGCTGGTACGGGAAATGTTCCGGGAGTGGTCGGGATGGCAAAAGCAGCAGAAGTTTCAAACGAAAACATGGAAAAAAATAATAAGTATGTAAGGGACTTAAGGGATTACTTAGTAAAAAGAGTAACAAGTGAAATTGAAGGTGTAATACTTAATGGAGACCCTAAAAACAGATTGGCAGGAAATGCTAATTTTTTATTTGAAGGGGTTGAAGGTGAAGCAATGCTTGTTATGCTTGATATGAAAGGAATTTGTGTATCTACCGGGTCGGCTTGTGCTCAAGGTGGTGGAAACTTATCACATGTACTAAAAGCCATTGGATTATCTGATGAAAAAACAAGAAGTTCAATTAGAATGACATTATCCGAAAAAAACACAAAAAAAGAAATAGATTATACCGTAGAAGCAGTGAAAGAAATAGTATCAGAACTACGTGGCAAATAATTATCAACAAATAAGAACATAGTTTGACATTTAATATTGAATTATGTTCTTATTTTTGTTAAAATATATAAGATGTATGTAAAATTTGAATAGAGGTTGACATGAAAAATAAAAAAGTAGTAGTAGGAATGTCAGGAGGGGTAGATTCTTCGGTGGCGGCATATCTCCTTAAAGAACAAGGTTATGATGTTATTGGTGTTACAATGGAGATTTGGCAGGCACAAGATACTTGTACTATAGAAAATGAAGGTGGTTGTTGTGGTTTATCAGCAGTAGATGATGCCAGAAGAGTTGCAGACAGACTAGAAATTCCATATTATGTTATGAATTTTAGAGATGTTTTTAAAGAATGTGTTATAGATAACTTTATTTCTGAGTATTTGCATGGAAGGACACCAAACCCGTGTATTGTTTGTAATAGAAAGGTTAAATGGGAAGCTCTTTTAAAAAGAAGCATGGATATAGGTGCGGATTATATAGCAACAGGACATTATAGCAGAATAGAACAATTAGCTAATGGAAGATATGCTATTAAAAAATCAATTACAGCAAAAAAAGATCAAACTTATGCATTATATAATTTAACGCAGGAACAGCTTTCAAGAACGATAATGCCTGTAGGTGATTATACAAAAGATGAAATAAGAGATATTGCAACAAAAATAGGATTAAATGTAGCATCAAAACCGGATAGTATGGAGATTTGCTTTGTGACTGATGATGATTATGCGGGGTTTATAGAACAAACATCGGGAATAAGTATACCAAAGGGTAATTTTGTTGATACCAAAGGAAATATTCTTGGTACACATAAAGGAATAATACATTATACTATTGGGCAAAGGAAAGGTTTAAATCTTGCTATGGGACATCCGGTGTTTGTAGTAGAAATAAGACCTGATACAAACGAAGTTGTTATTGGCGAGGCAGATGAGATTTTTACAGATACACTTATTGCAAGTGATTTAAACTATATGAGTGAAGAAGCTTTTGATGAAAATAAGACTTATATGGGTAAGATAAGGTATAATCATTCAGGAACTCCATGCCATGTAAGACAAACTTCAAAAGATAAAATAGAAGTAGTTTTTGAGGAACCAGTTAGAGCTGTAACTCCGGGACAAGCAGTAGTATTGTATGATGGTGATTACGTTGCAGGTGGAGGTATAATATAGTTTTAGCTATGAAATATGGTTAAAAGCTATATAAGAAGGGTGTATAAAGGTATAAATAATATGAAAAGGAAAATAAAGGGAATTAACATGAAAAGAATAAAAGAAAATTATGTAACAATAATATTAATAGCAATAGTTTTGGTGCTTAATGTTGCGGCATTTAGCTCGTACATAAAAAATGTAAAGTCAAACTTATCAGATCAAACAGAGTCACATATAAATGATATATTAGATGAAGTTGTCGAAGGTGTAAACTCAAAACTTGAAGAGCAAATGAATACAATGCAAACATTAGCATTATTTGCAGCTACACTTGGTGAAGGGGATGATAATTACCAAGATATAAGAAGTGTATTTGAGGTTCAAAAAAATAAAGTGGGATTAGAAAGTATTGAAATTGTTAAATTAGACGGTATTGGAAAAGAGACAGAAAAAGATTATTCCGAAGAAGGATATTTTAAAGATGCTCTAAAAGGAAAAACAGTAACGTCTGATATAACATCTGATGATAAAGTTACACATATTGCGTTTTCAACACCTATTTATTACAATGAGAGCGAAGAAGTTAGCTCAGTACTTGTTGCAACAATTGATGCAAAGACATTTTATGATTTTATAGATATTTCAGCATTTAATAAAAATGGAAAGACATTTGTAGTAAAAAAAGATGGAACACTGGTATCTAAATCAGAAGAACTTAGTGCAGCATCAAGAATAAGTGAGATTTTTCCTGAAAAGAAATATGAACAGCTTTTAATTAATAACATGAATTCTAAGAAGACCGGAATTATTGAATATGAAAGTGATTCATCAAAAAGATATATAGGATATTCAAAATTACAATATAATAAATGGTATGTTGTAAGTATATTATCGTCTAACTCGGTTAAAGTAAATATTGGCGATATGACTTTGGATGTAATAGTATTAGGTATTGAAATTGGAATAATGATAATTGTTTTAGTGGCTTACTTAATATATACATTTATAGTTGTTAAGAAAAAAAGTGATATAAATCTTGAGCGATATTTTATTGTATCAAAGCATTCAGATGATATTGTTTTTGATTATAGCTGTATAAAAAATACGATGTATTGTAATGAAAATTGGGAAGAAAATTTTGGATATAAGCTTCCAACGGATAATGTTAGTGAAGTGATAACAGAGTTTGTATTTGAGGAGGATAAGGAATTATTTAATGAAAATGTAGAGCTACTTACATGTTCAAAAGATGCTGTGAAATTTGAATGTAGACTTTTAGATTCAGATAAAAATCCACATAGATGTCTTGTTAAAATGTTTGCTATTTGTCAGAAAAAGAAAATAGTAAAAGTAGTTGGTGTAATTGAAAAATTAAGTATGGTAAAAAACGATTAGTATACAAAAAAGAAAGTGTAGGCATATTAATGGACAGAGCAGAAGTTATATCTAAGATAAAAGAAGAAGCAGTTGTAGCAGTTGTACGAGCTGAAGATGAAGAACAAGCAAATCTTATTATTGAAGCTATTGTTAAGGGTGGTATAAATATCATTGAAGTAACAATGACGGTACCAGGAGCAATAGAAATTATAGAGTCGCTTAGTAAGAAATATAAAGATACAGATGTTATTATTGGAGCTGGAACTGTTTTAGATTCAGAAACAGCAAGACTTGTAATTTTAGCAGGAGCAAAATTTGTAGTTAGCCCATATTTTAGTGAAGAAATGGTTAAACTATGTAATAGATATGCTATTGCAGTATTGCCTGGTATTATGACTGTAAAAGAAGCTGTAGAAGCATTGGAATTGGGAGTTTCGATTTTGAAAATCTTTCCTGGAAATGCGTTTGAACCATCTATTATTAGTGCGTTTAGAGGACCTTTACCACAGGCTATGTTTATGCCTACAGGTGGTGTTGACGTAGATAATATGGAGAAATGGTTTGATGCAGGAGCAGTTGCGGTTGGGACAGGCAGCAATTTGACAAAAGGTGCACAATCAAAAGATTACGAATCAATAGTAGAAAAGGCAAGTGAATTTGTAATTAAAAAGAAAGAAATAAAAAAGTAATTGCAAAGAATAGGAGATAGCATGGAGGGCAGATATTAATGAAAAAAAATAGATTAGCTATAATTGCTTTTTGCATATTATTTTCAATTAATGCATTTGGTGCAGAGATTGTTATCGATACAGATACTTCAGGGGTTACTCAAGTTACACCTCCAGAAATAGTGGCAGATGCAGCTATTGTAGTAGATATGAAAACAGGCTATTCTATATATGAAAAGGATATATATACAAAATATTATCCTGCAAGTATTACAAAAATAATGACAGCAACACTTGCTCTAGAAAATTTGCAATTAACAGATGTATTAACATATTCTCATGATGCTGTATTTTCAATTGAGCCAGGAAGTAGTTCTGCATATTTAGATGAAGGAGAGCAGATTACTGTTGAGCAGGCATTATATGGTTTGATGCTAATTTCTGGTAATGATGTAGCAAACGGATTGGCAGAAGCAGTAGGCGGTACGATGAATGAGTTTGCAAATATGATGACAAGTAAGGCAGTAACATTGGGGTGTAAAAACACAAATTTTGCAAACGCACATGGTTTGCATGATGATAATCATTATACTTGCGCATATGATATGGCTATCTTAAGCAGAAATGCATACAATAAATTTGAGATGTTTAGAAAATTATGTTCAACAGTTAAATATGAGGTGCCACCAACAAATAAGCAAGTTGAAACAAGATATTGGAGAAATAGTAATAGGATGATTAATTCAGAAGAAAATTACTATTACCCTGATTGCGTAGGTGGTAAGACAGGTTTTACTGATCAAGCAGGTGGAACTTTTGTATCATATGCTAATATAAATGGACGTTTACTTATGATAGTTTTACTTCATAGTACGAACTCAGTAGGAGCGTATACAGATTCAACTGCCTTATATGATTATATTAAAGATAGTGTATCAAATGAATTTTATGAAAAACTAGATGAAAAGTATGCAGAACTTGAAAAAGCAGAAGCCGAAAAAAATGTACAAGATATAGTGGTTGATGCAAATCAATCAAATGTAAAAAGTGATGATTTACAAAATATAGAAACTAATGAAAGTGCAAAAATGAGTTTTTCAACAACTCAAAAAGTGTTTCTAATAGTATTGACAATATTTGTATTGTATTACGTGTATGTAAGATATATAAGATATAAAAACAGAAAGAGAAGAAGAGTTAGAAGATTTATAGAAGGTTAATATAAAAGACAGAGCGGAAAATGCATATTGGTATAGTGTAACAGTTGTTTTTTTTAAAAAAGTCTTCCAAATGAAATGGAAGACTTTTTTGATAGTAAATTATTTTATAATGGTTCCGATTTTTTCAGAAACACCTTCTTTTGCTTTTGTTAATTCTGTAATAATAGCTATACGATCAGAGCCGGCAGATACAAAGTTTAATGAAGCTTCGATTTTTGGAAGTGTTGTTAAAGAATCAAGTTTATCTTCTGTTAGTAAATTCTTGGCATCTGAAACACTTAACATTCCTAAAATTTCTTCGTTTGGAGTTCCTTTATTTAGTATTACATTTTCACTTGCAGTTAAAATTAAAAGTGTAGAAGCGTCAAGCATATCTGCAAGCTTAGCGGCTGTGTAATCTTTTTCGATAATTGCACTGGCGCCCTTTAGAGTTGATCTTTGGTCAAGTACAGGAATACCGCCACCACCGGCAGCAATAACAACCTGTCCGGCATCAACTAAAGTTTTGATAGCATCTATTTCATAAATATCAATTGGCTTAGGTGATGCAATTATACGTCTATAGCCTTTTCCATCTTCATATACAGTATAATTACCTTTTTTCTCTTCTAACTCAGCCTCTTCCTTTGACATATATCTTCCGATAATCTTTGATGGATTATTAAAAGCTGGATCAAATGGGTCAACACGAACTTGAGTGATAACAGTAGATACAGGTTTATAAATCCCACGATTAATAAGCTCGCATCTTATTGCGTTTTGTAAATCATAACCTATGTATCCTTGACTCATAGCTCCACATACTGACATAGGTGCAACAGTATGATTATTATCAAGGCGACTGTACTCTGTCATAGCAGTTTGAATCATACCAACCTGTGGTCCGTTACTGTGTGTAATAACAACGTCATAATCAGCTTCAACTAAATCAGCAATTGCATTTGCAGCAATTTTAATATTATTTTGTTGTTCAGGAAAAGTAGCACCAAATGCATTTCTTCCAAGAGCAACAACTACTTTATTATTTTTCATATATTTTAATCCTTTCATAAAATGAGAATCTTGTTTGTTTAGATAATTATACAATATGAAGCTGTAAAATTCAATCATTTCATAAAAAGTTTGTTAAAAACTAGACTAGTAAACAAAAGACGAAAAAGAAGTGAAATGAGAGAAAAAGAAACAGTTTTTTATGTACTAAAACAAGAATTGTGCAAAACTTTGTGGAAAATGTGGATAAAGTCATTAGTATAAGATATTGACATTAATGATATATACACGTATAATTGTATACAATCATAGCAACGATTTACCATGCTAAAGGATTATATTTAAGGAGGAATACAACAATGGATGATAGAATAGTTAAATTTAATAAGAATAAAAATCTACTTCAATTAGAAGAACATTTTTACCATTTAGTAGATACAGAAACACCAAATACATTTCGTAATTTATTTCCTTATAGTGAAGTACCTAAGATTGCGTTTAATGATAGAATAGTACCTCATGATATGCCAGATGATATTTGGATTACAGATACAACTTTTAGGGATGGTCAACAATCAAGAGCACCTTACTCAACCGAGCAAATAGTAAGAATGTATGATTATTTTAAGGACTTAGGTGGACCAAACGGTAAAATAAGACAATGCGAATTTTTTTTATATAGTAAAAAGGACAGAGATGCAGTTTACAAATGTCTTGAAAGAGGCTATAAGTTTCCAGAGGTTACTAGTTGGATAAGAGCGAGTAAGAAAGATTTTGAACTTGTAAAGGATATAGGACTTAAAGAAACAGGTATTTTAGTAAGCTGTTCAGATTATCATATATTCTATAAGATGAAAATGACAAGAAAAGAGTGTATGGAACACTACTTAAGTGTTGTAAGAGAATGTCTGGATACAGGTATAAGCCCAAGATGTCACTTAGAAGATATAACACGTTCAGATATATATGGATTTGTAATCCCATTTTGTCTTGAACTTATGAAGCTTCAAGAGGAATATGGTATTCCTGTAAAGATTAGAGCATGTGATACTATGGGATATGGTGTTAATTTTGCAGGTGCAGTGATTCCACGTTCAGTACAGGGAATTATTTATGGTCTCAGAACGCATGCAGGTGTTCCAAGTGAACAAATAGAATGGCATGGTCATAATGA
>JAVBUL010000125.1:0-5432 GCA_031555415.1 Lachnospiraceae bacterium
AATTAAAGATAAAAAATTTGATGGATTGATTATTACAGGTGCCCCGGTTGAGCTTTTACCATTTGAGGAAGTTACATACTGGGATGAACTAAAAGAGATAATGGATTGGTCTGATAAAAATGTCACTTCTACTCTTCATATTTGTTGGGGTGCACAAGCCGGATTATATTATAGATATGGCGTAAAAAAATATGAACTTTCAGAAAAAGCTTTCGGTGTTTTTGAGCACAAGGTATTACATCAAACTATACCACTAGTAAGAGGATTTGATGATATATTCTTAGCACCTCATTCAAGACATACAGGAACCTCAAAAGAAGATATTCTTGCAAATCCAAATCTTACTATTATTGCTGAATCCGATTTAGTAGGTGTTTTTATCGTTATGGATGAAAACGGAAAAAATATCTTTGTAAGCGGACATCCTGAGTATGATAGACATACGCTTGACAGCGAGTATAAAAGAGACCTTGCAAAAGGACTTCCAATAAAAATTCCATATAATTATTATAAAGATGATAATCCTGAAAATGCACCACTTCTTACATGGAGAGGTCATGCAAATGGACTGTATACGAATTGGCTTAATTATTATGTGTATCAGGTTACACCTTATGAATTGGGCGAATAAAAGATTCGGCTAAAGCCGAACTTTGCAAGAATTATAAAACAATTCTTGCCGGAACAATTTGAGCCGTTTCCTATTAACGAATAAAAGATTCGGCTAAAGCCGAACTTTACAAGAATTATAAAACAATTCTTGCTGGAACAATTTGATAAGTCTCCCTAATTAATGAGAGACTTATTAAATATTTAATATTTTCCTTATTTTGCTATGATTTTACTCGCTATAATAGTAAACTCTCCTGGTATTTTTTCATTTGTCCATGCAGGATGTTCATCAAACTTTCTTAGAGCAAAGCCACTGTTTATGACTGAATTAATAATCTCACTTATTGTATACTTTCTATAACTGCACTTAGGCATCTGCTCACGAATATTTTCTTCAAAAAAACGGGCATGTGCCATTTCTCCTTCAAAAATTTCCGTTGAAAAGTAACTCATAGTCGGTTGTTCAAAATTCATTATATCTGATATTTTTGTAAATGGATGAAAATCGCTACATATCATTTTACCACTATGTTTCAATATGGAATGCATAATGCACATAAACTCATCAATGTCGTGAAAATAATGCAATATACCTCCTTCCATAAATACTATATCAAAATAATCTCTATACTTCTCTATATCAATTTCAAGTATATCGCATACCTCATAATTCAATTCAACTTTTGCGGCTGTTGCAACTTCAAGTGCATATTTCTTATTATCCTCTGAAATATCAAAGACTGTAACTTCTGCCCCTAAAATAGCCAGCGGAACAGCCTTCTTTCCGCAAGAGCCACATATGTTTGCTATCTTAATACCCTTATAAGTATCAAAGTAACTAGAATATTTTTTCAGCATCCCCATAGGATTTTCTAAGTCCTTTTTGGCTCTATCCGTTGGTGTGCCTGATTGTTTCACCCAAAACTCATATGCATTATATTCCCATGCCTTCTTATTTTGTATACTATAATCTATCATTCTTAATATCCTCCAACCAACTTTAAAAAGTCAATTTCTGAAATAATCTCAACTCCAAGCTCTTTAGCTTTCTTATTCTTAGATGAATTAGACTGTGTATCGTTATTAATAAGATAATCTGTTTTCGAAGTAACACTTCCTGTTACTTTCCCACCTCTCGCCTCAATAAACTCTTTAAATTCATTTCTGTTGGCAAACTTTTCCACGCTTCCGGTGATAACAAAAACCTTTCCGGATATAGTACTATCAGTATTTGTTATCTCTATTTCCTCAAATGTAATTTCTTCTAAAAGTTCATTAAACTGGCTAATATTCTTTTCATTTTTAAAATATTCTACATATGTAGAAGCTATTACATCTCCTATACCTTCAATAGTAATAAGTTCTTCTTCATTGGCATTTATCACATTTTTCAAATCATAATTAAAGTGTTTACAAATAAGTTTTGCATTAGCCAATCCTATATTTAAAACTCCTAAACTATAAATTAATTTAGGTAATACCACTTTTCTCGAATCATTAACAGCCTTGATTAAGTTATCATAGGACTTCCTTCCAAAGCCAGGCATACTTACTATTTCATCTTCATATCTATCAAGCTTAAAAATATCAGCATATGAATGTATGAATCCCTTGTCTATAAATTTCTCTAATGTTTCCTCTGACAATCCATCTATATTCATTGCATCTCTGCCTACAAAGTGAGTAAACTTCTTCACATGTTTTGCTACACAATCCTCGTTAATACAATACAAAGACTTAACATTGTTGACATCCTTCACCTGAGTACTTCCTCCACATGCAGGACATTTATCAGGTAATTCAATGCTATTACTTCTTGTTAAGTTTTCACTAATCTGAGGAATTATCATATTTGCCTTATACACCTCAATCTCATCACCTATACCAAGTTCTAAACCTTCCACTATACTAATATTATGAACACTTGCTCTGCTAACTGTAGTGCCTTCAAGCTCTACCGGTTCAAATATTGCAACCGGGTTAATAAGTCCAGTTCTTGAAGGACTCCATTCTATTTCTTTCAAAGTAGTTCTGGCTGTTTCATCAGCCCACTTAAATGCTATTCCGTTTCTAGGAAACTTTGAAGTTCTTCCAAGTGACTTTCCATATTTTATATCATCAAAAATAAGCACCAGTCCATCTGATGGCAAATCATATCCTTTTATCTTATCTGAAAAATACTTTACTGCAACTTGTACATCTAAAGCATCTACAATTTTATATTCAACTACATTAAAGCCTTGAGTTTGTAAAAAATCATACTGTTCCTTTATCGTTTCAAAATCCCTTATTCCATTTTCATCTGATACCTCTACAAGTGAAAATGCATAAAAATTCACATTTCTTTTTGCTGTTATTTCATTACTTAATTGTCTTACTGAACCACTGCAAAGATTTCTTGGATTTTTATACTTTGAATCTACTTCTTCAATTGTTTCATTGATCTTTTGAAAGTCTGAATATTTTATAATTGCCTCGCCACGAAGCACTACTTTCCCCTTATAAGGGATTGAATAAGGAATGTTTTTAAAAGTCTTAGCATTATTAGTGATAAGTTCTCCAATCTCCCCATTTCCTCTAGTAACTGCTTTTGTTAATTCTCCGTTTTCATATGTTAAAACAACTGTTAAACCGTCTAATTTCCAAGATAATATTCCTTTTTTATCTTTTAAGAAATCTGATAAAGCCTCAATAGACTTTGTCTTATCCAGAGAAAGCATAGGTTCATCATGGTTAACTTTTGGTAAATTACTTATAACCTCATAACCTACATTAATTGTTGGACTGTTTGTAAGGACTACTCCTGTTTCTTTTTCAAGCTCCACTAACTCATCATATAAAGTATCATACTCCAAATTGCTCATTATTTCTGATGTTTCCTGATAATAAGCTTTCGCTGCTATATTTAAAACCTCAACAAGTTCCTTCACTCTTGCCACTTTATTATTACTCATTATAATTGTCCTTTCAATTCTTCAAGTTCTATTTTTGTCACATTTCTGTACTCACCTAACTTTAGATTACCCAGCTCTATGTTCATTATTCTTATTCTTTTAAGTGATAACACCGAATATCCTAATTCCTTACACATTCTTCTTATTTGTCTATTTAGTCCCTGAGTTAGAATTATATTAAATGTATTTTTATCTATTTTTTTCACCTTACACTCTCTGGTAACAGCATCTAATATAACCTCTCCACTTCTTACTTCCTTAATATGCACACCGCTTCGCATGCTATCAATAAATTCTTTGGTTATTTCTTTATTAACCTTTACTATATACTCTTTTTCGTGGTTACTTGAAGCTTTCATTATTTTATTTACAATAGCTCCATTATTTGTAAGTAACAGCAATCCTTCTGAGTTCTTATCAAGCCTGCCAATAGGATAAATTCGCTTTTTCATTCCTACAAAATCAATTACATTATCAGGATTTTCTCTATCTGCTGTACATTCAATTCCAACGGGTTTATTAAGTGCAATAAAAATCATTTCTTCTTCTCTTTTTACACTTTTTCCATCAAAGCATATATCCTGACTTGGCAAAATCTTCATTCCCATAACCGCTTTTTTGCCGTCTACAGTAACTTTTCCATCTTCAATTGCTCTATCAGCTTCTCTTCTCGAGCAAACACCTGAATCACTCAAATATTTATTTAATCTTATTAAGCTATTCTCATCAAACTTTTCAATAATATCCTTTTTTAACATATTTATTTCCATATACGCACTATCAGTGTATTTGAATTCAACCTTTCTATGTATATTTACTAGATAATTTTACCACAAGTTAGTACAAAAAGAAACGGATTGTTCTTTAACTTCTAAAACAATCCGTTTCAAAAAGAGGGTAAAATAACCGCGTTGGGTTATGTTATGGCAATCCAATGTTTGTGCACATCAGGACAATAGTTTTTCTTCATTGCAGCACGTAGTTCTACATAACATCCACATTTTCTGCACATTCCATCTAGCAGATTATCACATTCCTTACAAACAGATAATCGTCTTTCATACTCACTATCATCTACCTTTAGTTCTTCATCAATATTACTTATATAGTCATAGATATTTTTGAAATATTCATCCTTATCCATGTCCTTTAAAAGGCATTTCTTACAATAACGCTTTTCCATTATTATTTTACTGCTATATGCATAACTGCACATGCAGGAATTGTAAATTTAAGTACATTTCCATCCACAGTAATACCATCGAAGTTTTCTGCCTTAACTGCTTCTGCATTATCAAATGTATTGTATGCTTTAATATCATTTGTAAGTATTTCTGCACTAACTTCTTTTACTTCCTTTTCAAGAACAACTGTCTCAATTGGATAGCTTTGTGTAGCTGAAAGGTTAGTAATTGTAATGTTTACAGTACCATCCTCTGCAATTGAAACTGATTCATTTAAATTAGGAACCATATTCTTATCGTCAAGTCCTATTTCCTCTGTCTCAATAGAGCTATCTAAAAGTTCAGCATCTTGATGATATTTAAACATATTAAATACATGATAAGTAGGTGTTTTAACCATTTTGTCTCCTTCAGTAAGGATAACTGACTGTAAAACATTTATCATCTGAGCAATATTTGCCATTTTTACTCTGTCGCTATGCTTATTAAAGATATTTAAGTTAATACCTGCTACAATTGCATCACGCATAGTATTCTGTTGATATAAGAAGCCTGGATTTGTACCCGGTTCAACATCAAACCATGTTCCCCATTCATCTACAATAAGTCCTATTTTCTTTTCAGGGTCATATTGATCCATTATATCACTATGTCTATTTATAAGCTCTTCCATACGTAATGT
>JAVBUL010000129.1:0-5370 GCA_031555415.1 Lachnospiraceae bacterium
CGAATGTTATGAATATGGAAGAGGTTGTGAACAAAGTTGGAATATTGCAGTTGAATATTATAAAAAAGCATCAGATAAAGGATATAATGATGCTAGGATTAGGTTGGCAGAATTATATATAAGTGGACAAAATGTTGAAAAGGATTATAGTAAAGCATTTACTCTTTTAAAGGATGCAATTACTCCTGAAAACGGTAAAGTATATTTGATGATTGGATTGCTCTATTATAAAGGTAGAGGAGTAGAAAAGGATGTAGAAAAAGGAGCAGAATGTTTTGAAAAGTCTGCTGATTTAGGAATTATTGAAGCAGCATTTAGGATTGGCAGATGCTATTTTGAAGGAACAGGCGTAAAAAGAAACGAAGAAAAGGCTACAAAGTACTTAATCCAAGCTGCAAATGCAGGTTATGAGAAAGCATTCTTTTATGCAGGAGCACTATACTATAAAGGTAAGTGTATTGAAAATGATTTACGAATGACAGTCTATTATTTTGAAAAATCATTGGAAGCAGGCTTTGAAGAGGCATCAAAGTATTTATCTAAAGTAAAAGGTGAGCTTATTGAACTTGAAAAGGAAGAGGAAAAGCAAAGGCAAAAGCAGCTAGAAGAAAAACTCTTTGACTTGTCAGAGGAGAAGGCAGGAAAGAAGAAAGAAAGCGAAGAAAATGAAGACGATGATGAGGCTATTAAATTAGATAGCTTTATTGCTATGCTCGAGAGTGAACATACACAGGCAAATACAAAATCTCAACAAAAGGAAACACTGCATCAAGAAGCCGTTAATAAAGATATGGCAGAAAAAATCCTTAAGGATACAGAAAAAGATAGAGATGAGATAAAGTTAAGGCTTGAAGCTGAAGCAAAATGTCGAGAAGAAAGACATATGCAGGAGAGAGTGCTTGCTAGGGCAGCGTTAAATGAATTTGAGTCTTTAAGGCAATTTGCTGAAAGTGGTAATGATGAAGCACAGTACTTAGTGGGAATGTCTTATTTAGAAGGAAAATATTCAGGAAAAATCCAAATAATAGAACCAAATATAGATTATGCAATGGATTGGTTTTCTAAGTCATCAGCTCAGGGGCATGAAAAAGCTCAGGAAAAATTAGCATTTTGTGCACAGGAAAAGGCTAATAAAGTGGCTATGGAAGCTTTAAAAACACGAGAAAAGATGCTTAAGGAGATAGAAGAGAAGAATAAGCAAAAGGTAAAAGAGTCTCAAATTGCTGCAAAGGCAGCGAAAAATGAGTTTGATGCCTTGGTTCAATTTGCAGAAACAGGAAATGCAGATGCTTTGTACTATCTCGGTAAAGCTTATTTTGAAGGTATTCGTTCCGGAAATATAGAGGTGGTTGCAGTTGATATTGATGAAGCTATAAATTGTCTTACAAAGGCACTTGCAGGTGGAAATACTGAGGCATTTCAATTACTCGCAGAATGCCAAACAATAAAAGCAAAAGAAGAGCAAGAGAAAAAAGATAAAGTTAATGCACATGTGATGAGGAATGAATTTAAGGCATTGGTGCAATATGCAGAAACAGGAAGTCCTGATGCCTTGTACTATCTTGGCATGAGTTATTTTGATGGCATGAAGTCTGGTGAGCATGAGGTAGTAAAAAAAGATATTAGTAAAGCTATGGAATGTTTTACAAATGCAAAAGAAGGCGGAAATGTAGAAGCCATTCAGATGGTAGCGGAATGTAAGAAAATTTTCAAGAAAGAAGAAGAAGAGAAAAAGGCAAAAATCAAAGCTCAGGCAGCAAAGAATGAGTTTGATTCCCTAGTGCAGTTTGCGGAAACAGGAAATGCAGATGCTCAGTATTTCTTGGCTACTCAATATATGGAAGGGGTTATGTCTGGGGATATTGTAGTTGTTGAGCCAAATAAAGAAAGAGGAATATACTGGCTATATGAATCGGCGGAGAAGGGAAATGCAGATGCCTTTAAGCTGTTAGAAACTTTGGAATAATATGCAAATTTCCTCCTAAAATAAATAATGTTTAATGACCTTGATTAGGTTATTTCCGTCAATTGGCTTATTAAGATGAGCATTCATACCTGATGCAATGGATTTGTGTTCATCTTCTTTAAAAGCATGTGCGGTCATTGCTATAACGGGAATTTGTTTATCTATCTCACGAATAATCTTAGTCGCACTATAACCATCAAGCTCAGGCATTTGAATATCCATAAGGATTAAGTCATATCTACCAGGATTGTTTTTGAAAAGTTCAACACAAACCTGTCCATTTTCAGCTTCTTCAATATTTATATGAGTTTCTTCTAAAAGGAATTTAACAATATCTCGGTTAATCTCAATATCTTCAACAAGCAAGATGGTTTTACTGCTAAGGTCAAGATGTTCAGGTAATATGTCATCAGATATAGTAGTAGCTACAAGCTGAGAATCAGCAATGGTTAACTTAACAGTTATAGTAAATACACTGCCTTTTCCTGGTGTACTTTCAGCAGTAATATTTCCATTCATTAATTCAGCTATCTGTTTTGAAATAGTAAGCCCCAGACCTGTTCCGCCATACTTTCGAACAGTACGATTATCACCTTGCTCAAAAGGCTTGAAAAGACGTTCAATCTGTTCAGGGGTCATACCTACCCCTTGGTCGGCAATATCTATTTTTAAGCATGCGACATCATTATCTAGAGAATCTAAGTTAATATCAAGTTTGATTTTTGTATTGTCATCACTAAATTTTATTGCATTATAAATAATATTGGTTATAACCTGTGTAAGGCGTAGGTAATCACCAATATAAGAATTTGGTACATCATCATTTACGTTGAATTCAATAGTTTGAAATTTTTCGTTTGCTCTTACAGAAACAATATTATGTATATTATCAAGTAAGTCACTAAGTTTAAAATAATCATCTGTTAACTCTAATTTAGCAGCTTCTATTTTAGACATATCCAATACATTATTAATAATATCAAGAAGAACATCAGAGGCATTCTTAATGTTTTCAAGATATTTTCTTGTGGTATCAGAAATATTATCTTTCATTGCAATACTAGTCATTCCTATAATAGCATTTAGTGGAGTTCTAATTTCATGACTCATATTTGATAAAAATGAGCTTTTAGCATTATTAGCATTTTCGGCGGAAATCATTGCCTGTACAAGATTTTCGGAAATACGGTGCCTGCTAAAAAACATTGAATAGGTACTTCCTACCATCATAGCAAGTTGTATTTCACTTTCAGTCCAATCACTATTAGAATGAGATTTCATTACTTCTAATAAACCTATAAATTCCCCATCAATATAAAAGGGTACAAAAAGAAGAGATTTTAAATTTTTGTCATCTTTTAGATAAGAGAAATGTTGATAATCATTAACTATTGCATATGGTACTTTGTCAATCATTATTTTTTTAAATGCAGTTTTAGTAGAAGAAAACTTTATAGCCACTTTACCGCGGGCACAATTTGTTATATTTGGATTAAACCACTCATAATCATTTCCCATGGTGTCATTTTCTTTATCATACAGAGATAATACTGTACGGTAACAGTCAAGATTCTCGCCAATAGAACGAAGCGAGTAGTTAATAGTGGTATCTACATCATCCACTTGTATGAAAGCTTTTGAAATATCAGCCATCAATTTTTGATGCTTTAGCTGCTCTTGAATGGAACGTTCAGCCTGCTTTAAAGAGGAAATATCAAAATAAGTACGGAAACATACGGTTCTACCATCAATCCATGAAATATACCTTGCAACACAGCTTAATTCCTTTTTTAAATAAGATTGGTATAATTCCCATGTAGCAGGTTCATTTGGATTCTTATTAAGTTTTTCTTTTGCTTTTTCAACAGATTCAATGTTACATCCACTAAATATTTCCCAATATTTTTTACCGGAATAATCTCCTTTTACATTAAAGGCTTCCAACATAACATCATTTACAAAAATAACTTCATCTGTATCAATATCAGCAACATATATCATCTGATTCATACTGTTTAAAAGTGTTTCAGACATTTTATTAGCAAGTTCTAAAGATTTTATTCGTTCGGTAAAATCAACACATAAGCCAATCATTTTATCAGGTTTTCCTGTTCTGTCATAGGAAAGTTGAGCAGAATTTTTTATATATGTTTCAGTTCCATCCGGAAATTTTAAATGTGCATCAGTAACTACCTTTTCAACAGAAGCATCAAAATTTCTTAGGAAATTATGAAAATCCTTGTATTCAACAGGATCTAGTATCGGCATAAGATAATCAGACCATTCAACAGTAGTAAATGGTCTATAGTGTTCAATCTTAAATAGCTTGGCAAAATTTTCTTCATAATGCATTATATATTTACCATCATTAGTAAGGGGGATTTCCCAATATCCTGCATTGGAACTTTGTAATGCAACATGAAAGGTTTCTTTTGTATTCTGCAATGTATTTAAAAGTTCTTCGCGTTCTGTAACATCCATTGTTAAACCAATACGTTTAATAACAGTACCATTTTCATCAAATACAGGTTTTGAAAAAAATTGAATGTACTTTTTAGTGGCACTAACATAAAGAATATTATTTATAGAGCTTTCTAAATCACGTAAAGGGATAGCCTGCTCATAAGCTTCATCGGTAAAACGAGTTTTTAAAAATTCATTCCATTCACTAATTGAGACAGTATTTTCTTTAGTGTTATAATCTAAAATCTCTTTTATTCGGTCATCAAAACTTATCATATTTGTTGAAATATCTATTTCCCATACCCCTGAATGGGAAGCTTCCAATGCCATATGTAAGCGTTCTCTTACGCTATCGGTTTTACTTGTTTTAGGAGATAAATCACTTTTTGCATTATATATTTTTTTCATATTCCACATCTTCTTTCACGATATTTTCTTACATAATTATATCAGAAATAATAAGAATATGCAACAAAATAAAAAAGCTATATACGTTGCAAAGTATAGGCTTTGAAAATAAAAAGTATTAAAAAACACCCCCCTATTTTCATACTAATGGGGGGGAGGAATTTTTTGTGTGTTTGTTAAAATATGTAAGAAAGTTAATTTAAATCAATGATGTAAACATTTAAGGAGGAATTTTTATGAAAAATAGAATAAAAATAAAAAGAATAATAAGCATAGCACTCTGCGTAATACTTAGCTTAAGCTCATTAACATCAAGCTTTGCGGTAGCAGAATGGCCAAATGCAGGAGCAATCAACCTCACAAAGACAGCTACCCCAGTAGAAGGCGTAGATAATCAGTGGGATATCACATTAACAATAGAAGGAAAAAACATTACAACAACATCAGATGTTGTATTCGTAATCGATACATCAGGAAGCATGAATGATAACAACAAGTTATCAACTATGAAAACAGGAGTTAAAAATGCGATA
>JAVBUL010000139.1:0-23406 GCA_031555415.1 Lachnospiraceae bacterium
CTTTTTGTCATGTTGCCATTACAAATGTTGAAAGACATATGAAAATCCAATTTTGAATAGAGAAAATAGATGGTGAGTATGTCAGTTCAGATATGCAATGGCTATGCATTCCGGAACAAAAGCTTATTGAACTTACAAAGGGTAGCATATTTGAGGATAATACAGGAGAGATAACAAAAGTACGTGAAAAGTTTTCATATTATCCTGAGTATATAAGAAGGTATAAAATTGCTTATTGTTGGGAGCAGATAGATGAGGTAAGGATTATTCCTCTAGATTTTAGAAGAGGAAATATAATAGGTGGAAATGTTATTTTAAGCAGGGTTCTTGAAAATATTGTACGTCTTACATATCTTTATAATAGATGTTATTATCCGGGATATTTAAAATGGTTTGGATATAGGTTTAGTGAAATGCCAATAGTGGCATCTGATATAGAATCATTGATTTTACAGTGTTATAAGACGGACAATATTGATATTATTATGAAAAATCTTAAGGAAATAATTGAGATATTAATAGATGAACATAATAATCAAAATATATCAGTGGCAAAATTAAAGGAGTCACCTACAGGGAGAAACTTTTTTAACTATTCGGTTTGTCATATTAGTAAAGAAATATTAGAGACATTGCCTGAAAATATGCAACAATTAGGTATAGGAGGTTCTTGTGATTTATGGATTACGAATTCTGACATACTTATATGGGCAGAAAAGTATAAACAGTTTGAGGAACTTTATAAAAATAATTATTTTAATGAACGAAGCGGTATTGGGGATATGATGATTTAGATAGATGGTGTAAAAAAAGATTCGACTAAAGTCGAACTTTGCAAGAATTAAAAAGCAATTCTTGCTGATAAAGTTGAGAAATAAACAATCTACCAATATCAACTCTAGGTTGATATTGGTAATTTTATTCTATTTATAGGTTATTGTTTGCTAAGCTGTAAATGCTATAATAAAAGTATGTTTAAAAACAACACAATGGAGGGATTTACTTATGCTAGAAAGTATAAAGGTAGGAAAATTTATAGCAACAAAAAGGAAAGAACATAATCTTACACAACAGCAGTTAGCAGATGAGTTAAAGGTCAGCTTTCAAGCAGTTTCAAAATGGGAAACAGGCTCAACATACCCTAATATAGAGGTTCTTTATGATTTAGCAGCTATTCTTAATGTTTCTGTAGATGAAATATTAATGGGAAATGAAAAGATCGATGAGGGGCTATCCTATAGCAAAGCGGGGATTGACATTACATATACAGACAGCATAAAAACGGAAATGTCTAAGTATTTAGAGACAAAAGATAAAAGAGTATTAAACGGACTGGGACCATTTGCTTCTTTATATGATATTAGTTTTCCCGAAATCCAAAATCCTGTATTGGTGTTAAAGTCAGAAGAACCCGGTTCAAAGCAAAAGCTTGCAATGGAATATGGTTATACGCAGTCCATATGCCATGATATGATAAATCATTTAGTGAATGATATTGTTGTAATGGGGGCGAAACCGCTTGCTGTACTAGATACTATAGTGTGTGGTAATGCAGAGAAAGATACAATTAAATCATTGGTAAAGGGTATTTCTGATGCTTGCAAGGAAAATGAATGTTCTCTTGTGGGTGGAGAAACCTCCATACAGCCTTTAGTTGTAAATCAAGGAGTATATGTTTTGACTTCAAGTATTGCAGGTATTGTAGAAAAGAATGATGTCATTGATGGCTCTGGAATCAAAGAGGATGATGTTGTACTTGCAGTTGCATCGAATGGTTTACATACAAATGGCTATTCATTAGTTCGTATGCTTATGGATAAAATGCCACAGATTAAGCTAGATAGGATTGATGGATTAACCTTTATTGAGCAGATAATGAAACCTCATACGCCATATTATAAGGCGATTAAAGATTTGTTTGGTAAAAATATAATTCACGGAATGGCTCATATTACAGGAGGAGGTATAGAGGGTAATCTTTGCAGGGTAATACCTAATGACCTATGTGCAGAAATAGATTTATCAAAGATTAATATATTAGAAATCTTTAAATATATAAGAAAGCATGGAAATATAAGTGATGGGGAAATGTTGAACACATTTAATATGGGAGTAGGCTTCAATATCGTTGTAGCAAGAAAGGATAAAAAAGAGGTAATAAAAAATGTTTCCAAGTTTTATAATTGCTATGAAATAGGTGAAATTAAGAAGGGAATTGAAAAAATAAAGTTTGTTAATAAGTTGGATTGGAAAAACAGTATATAGCATGAATTTTGAACCAAAATGACCTTTTCTTGTTGAAAAATCTGTTTTTTGAATTGCTTTTTATTTTTTTTGATGTAATATGTATATATGACAACAAGGAAAGGACAAATGAAAATATGGAAACAAAACTTAATAAGGATAAAATAATAATTAAACGGATGTTGGATCATTCTCCGATAGGTTATATTTTATTGGATGAAGATTATTATGTCCATTATATTAATGAAAAATTTTTAAAAATGAGAAAGCTAAATTTTTCGGATGTTGTTGGTAAAACATGTTACTCAATCTCAAATGGTGGGATGATATGCAAACATTGTGCGGTAGAAAAAACTTTAAGAACAAAAAAATCAAATAAGATATTACGTCGTGATGTTCTTGAGGACGGGTCAATTCGTTTTATAGAAGATTATGCAATCTTATTGCCGAAAGTTGAAATTGATAATAGACAGTTTATTCTAGAAATGATGATAGACAGAACGACTGAATTAACGATAAGAGAGCAGAGTATTAATGAACTTGATGAAATTCTTACATATTTGCTAAAGGTTTTGGAGAAAAAAGACTCATATACGGCAATGCATTCCAACAATGTTCGAAACATATCAGTTAAAATAGCAAAAGCTATGAAGCTTAGTCAGGATGAAATTTTTAATATTGCCATTGCGGCGAGTTTGCATGATTTGGGAAAATTAATGATTCCTAATGAAATATTGAATAAACAAGGAAAATTAAGTGACCAAGAATTTGAAATCATAAAAAAACATCCTATCGCATCATGGGATTTTGTAAAGGATTTAAGTAGTTTTGGAACAGTTAAAGATATCGTTAGGCATCATCATGAATGGCTTAATGCTAAGGGGTATCCTGATCATTTAAGCAGTGAAGAAATTGGTGTAGAAACTAGAATTGTTACTATTGCTGACTGTTACGATGCAATTAATTCTAATCGTCCTTATCATCTGGCAGCAGGGTATGAAAAGGCTATCGAGATTATGCAAAAGGAGTTAGGAGAACATTTTGATCCGCAAATCTTTGAGGTTTTTACTCAGCTTAATCCAGACACATTATTGAAAAAAGAGCCTTTGGTTACTAAAAAATCTGTTTCGATGGTAGGAAGAAAAGTTTTCTCTTCACTCAGTGATTCAAATCAGTTTAGTCCTTCAAAAGTATCGATTGAAGATTTTAAGGATGATATCCTAGTACACTCTCCTTGTGGGTATATCATTTATAATGAAAGTCTGGAAGTCGAATATGCTAATCCTTATTTTTTCGAGTATGTAAAAAATAAAGAAGAAAGTTCATTTGAGCAAATCATTAATTTAATGCCGGAGAGGGAATGCATTAAAGAAATCTTTAAAGACAAGATATCAAGGCAAGAAAGATTTGAGATTATGATAGATGGAAGTCAGAAGATATTTGATTCTTTTATTGAAGTTTACTACAGTTCTGATTTAAATAAAGATTTGGTAATTGAAATATTGTTTGATAGGACAGAAGAAGTTTTATTGGAAAATAAGCGCTATGATGATTACCGTAAGTTGATGGAGAATATTTTGAAATTTATTATTACTTTTAGTAAAAGCATGGATGATGAGTCTATTTTGAATGACTTGAATTCCTTGGTAGAACGATTGAACAGTATAATATAAATGTTTAGGGAGATTTTGTTTAGAAAGGTTTAGTATAATTATGGAAAAAGCAAAAAGAGATGAAGTAGAACTTATATTGGCAAAAGAGGAAGATGCGGAAATAATCCACAATATGAAATATAAAGCATTTATGCCTTTATATAAAAAATATAATGACCACGATACAAGTCCTGCAATGGAACCAATAGACAAAACAATCTGGTTATTAAGAGATATAAATACTGATTACTATATGATTAGTTGGAAAGATATAGTTGTTGGAGCAGTAAGAATATCTTTAGTAGATGATGGAATTAGAAAAATAGCACCTATTTTTATTTTACCGGATTATCAAAACAATGGGCTGGGAACTATTATTTTTGAGCTACTATTTGAAAAATATAATGATACATTAGTATGGATTTTGGATACAATTGAGCAAGAGGAAGGAAATTGTTATTTTTACGAAAAGATAGGCTTTAGCAGAACAGGGGAAAGAATAAAGATAAATAGTAAAATGACGATTATAGGATATGAAAAGGTTAAGGAATTAGTTAATGAAGGGTGAACTCGCTTGTTTGGAGAGAAAACTAGAAAAGACAGCTAAATACATTAAAAAAATATAATGATATGATATGAACAAATAAATAAGGAGGCTATCATATGGTTAATTTAAAAATAGCAGAATTAAGAAAAAAACATAACCTAACGCAACAAGAATTAGGGGATTATTTATCAGTATCATATCAAACTATCAGTAAATGGGAGAATGGTATTGTCATGCCTGATATCACAATGTTACCAAAGCTAAGTGAGTATTTTCAGGTTTCAGTAGATGCACTATTGGGGTTAATACCTTTAGATGAAGAGTATAGACCATCAAATTCGGGGACAACAGAATTTTGGGCAAATAGAGTAGACTATGTAAAGAGGACCAGAAAAACATTATGGAATACTGACTATATGAAATTTCTAATTGAACAGGTGTGGCATATTCAAAATCCGGTGAAAATTTTGGATTGTGGCTGTGGATATGGAGCAATGGGATTATTATTACTTCCATTATTACCTAAAGGAAGCAGCTATGTTGGAGTAGACTTTTCTAAGGAGATGCTTGATGAAGGGAAGAAAATATACGAAGAAGAGGGAATTGAAGCAAAATTTATTCAGTCAGATTTATTGAGTTTTGCTGAAAAAAGCAAATATGATATTGTATTTAGTCAGGCAGTACTTCGTCATGTAGATGATGGGGAGAGATATTTATATAAAATGGTGGAATTTGCAAAGCCCGGAGGATTAGTTATAAGCATGGAATGCAATCGAGAATTTGAAGCAGCTGGATTGTATGTCAATGGGATGGACTACGCATACTTATGCGAGCATGAAGGGCTTAAAAAGTTGTGGGCAACAGAACTAAAAATGCAAAATAGAGATTATTCAATCGCAATGAAAATACCTCATTATATGAAAAGAATGGGTCTAAAAAATATTGATTGCCGAATGAATGATAGAATCAATTTTATTGAGCCGGAGCAGGAGGGTTATAAACAAAAGCTGATGGATACAATAAAATCAGATCATTGGGATGATGAGAAAAGTGATGCTCAAATTGAAAGTGATGTAAGATACTTTATGAATCATGGAATGAATCGTAAGGAAGCAGAAGATTATTGTAGACAGCAAAATGGGATTGTTCATTTTTTGAAAAGTAATATGGAAGAAGTTTCAATAACAAAATTTAATGGAATAGTTATCTCATATGGCTGGAAATAGGTGTAAAGTATGGAGAAAATGATTGACATAAGCGTTATTAAGTTGTAATATAAGAAAAAATCACAGGAGTAAAACAGATGAACAAAAACCTACAACTAACAAGAAATAATATGTACATCTATTATAGACATATTTACTTATAGCTTGCAAAACGATACGCATAGTTATAAGTCGATAGGTCTTATATGTCTGTGCATAAGAAGTAGGGTTGGATTAAATATAATCATACAATATCTTTAATCGCACTAGACATATAAATGCTAGTGCGATTTTTAAAATTAGAAAGGTATGGTATAATTATGGAACAAAGAACGAGAGTGGAAGAAGTAAAATTAATTTTGGCAAAGGAAGAGGATGCAGAAAAAATTCATAATATGAAATATCAAGCATTTATGCCATTGTATGAGAAGTATCAAGATTACGATACAAATCCAGCAATGGAACCAATAGAAAAAACTATTATGATTATTAATCAAGATAATACAGATTATTATCTTATTAAGTTGGAAGATGTATTTATAGGAGCGGTAAGAGTTGGATTAACTAAAAGTGGAGTCAGAAAAATAGCTCCGATATTTATTTTACCAGAATATCAAAATAGAGGGATAGGAACAATAATTTTTAGGCTACTATTTGAAAAGTATAAAGATACAGAATTATGGGTCTTGGATACTATCGAGGAAGAAAAAGGTAATTGTCATTTTTACGAAAAGTTGGGGTTTATAAAAGCAACAGAACAAACAGTAATAAATGATAAGATGACTATTATAGGTTACGAGATGAAAAGGAGTAAAAGATGAAAATTAAAATAATAGGTTCAGGAGGGTGTGTGAGTACACCAAAACCATGTTGCAATTGCAAGGTATGTAAGGAAGCAAGGGAAAAAGGATTTCCATATGCAAGAACAGGTTGTAGTTTATTTATTGAAGAAGCAAATGTATTGATAGATACACCTGAAGATATTAATTATGCACTTAATAATGCAAAAGTAGATGCAGTAGACTATATATTGTACAGTCATATGGATCCAGACCATACTATGGGAATGAGAGTGATAGAACAGCTTCGCATGGATTGGCTTAGTCGCTCTATTGGAATAGAAAATCAAAATCCAGTTTTAGTAGCGTCATTACCGCAAATACTGGAGGATATAAGGTGTCAAGGGATAAAATATGGTTCTGTACTTGCATATTATGAATCATGCAAATTAGCAAAGTCAAGTGCAACAGATGAAATGCAAATAGGTGGCATAAATATAAAGCTAGTTCCTGCAAATTATCAGAATAGCGTAGCGATTTTTATAATAACAGATGGTAGCAAGAAAGTAATCTATGCACCTTGTGACGTTAAACCATTTCCGGAAAATAAAGTTTTTAATGATGCAGATGTACTTATTATAGGAAATACAATTGTTGGTAATAAACTAAAGGGAGGCTTTGTTTTAGAAAATGATAATCCATTAAGGGAAGAGCTGTTCGTTATGGATGAGATTATTGGTATTAAGGATAAGTATAATATTAAAGAGGTTATTATTACCCATTTAGAAGAAGATTGGGGAAAGTCTTTTGATGATTATTTAGAGCTGGAAAAGGAATATAAGGATATACATTTCGCTTATGATGGAATGTTGATAGGTTAATATTTTTATCCGGTAAAATAAGGTGTAAAGTCGAGACTTTAAAAAGTCTTGATCATTCAATAGACTTTACACCTTGTATGTTTATTAATGTAACGAACTTCTTTGTTTTATTGATATTTGGATTTTATTATGCGATTTGATTGATTTGTTCTTTTAACTTACGAACTTCGCTTTCTAAGATATTTACCCTTATCATTAACATTTCTTTTTCGTTGTCAACCTGTAACGCTTCATCTAGTTTTCTGTTTAGAATATGATGACCTTCAGCAACTAGCATAATATTAGGTTTAACTTCATTTTCCAATGTTAATTCAACTAGTGTTAGACGTCTATTTAGTTCTTTGATATCTTGCTTTATTTCAACGATATCTTGCTTCATTTCAGCAATATCTTGTCTTATTTCTTTAAGTTCTTGTTTGATTGGTATGAACTTTTCTTCGAACTTTTTATCAAAAAGATCAGATATCGCAAGCAACAATTCTTTATCTGTCATTTTAACCAACTCCTTAATATAATATATGTATATTGTAACATACAAAAAATGTAAAGTCTATTCAATTATCAAGGTACTATAGGGGATATTTTTTTTGAAAAAGATTGTTTTGATTTTGAAAAAACTATATTGAGAAATATGAATAATCATAAACAAATAATAATATAGGTTGTATATTTTGTCAATGAAAAATATGCGAATTAGCTTTACAAATAATTTATGCATAGATATAATGTATTTATATATAATAACTATTTTTGAGATGGAGGAAATATATGAGAAAACTTATCGTTTTTGCATAGCATTGGCTATTGCAATATTAAAAAAATAAATATGTTGTAGCCATTGCTAATCCTAAGAAGAAATAAAATTTTAGGAGGGCAATATGAGCTATATTAGAGCGGAGAGAATTCTGCCATTAGAAGTTATAGAACTTATACAAGAATATGTTGAAGGTGAAAATATATACATTCCAAAGAAAAATGGAAATAGACAGGAATGGGGAAAAGGGACAAGCTTTAAACAAGAGCAAAGGGAGAGAAATGAGGCTATTTATTTAGATTACAAGAATGGTCAAAAAGTTTCATTTTTAGCAACAAAATATTTTTTGTCTGAGAAAAGTATACAACGTATAGTATGTATAATGAAAAAAGAAAGGATTGTGTGAGAATGAGTAAAAATTATGAGTTTGAAGCAGTGCTTAAAAAAGTGCCAGATATAAATGGTGCTTATGTAGAAATTCCTTTTGATGTAAAAGAAGAGTTTGGAATGGGGAAAGTTCCGGTACATGCTACATTTGATGGTGAACCATATGATGGACAATTGGTGAAAATGAAAACACCTTGTCATATCATTGGTGTGCGTAAGGATATTCGTGAAAAAATCAATAAGCAGCCGGGAGATATGATACATGTGACTTTAGTAGAGCGAGTACCTGAGTCACCAAAGATAAATACTGTAGATGAGTATATTGCTCAGTATGATGGTGAAATAAAAGAAAGGCTCGAAAAACTAAGAGAGCTTGTTCTTTCATGTTCTCCTGAAATAACAGAAAAGATTTCATGGGGAATAATTACATTTGTGCTAAATGGAAATCTTGTACATTTTGCGGGAGAAAAAAAGCACATAGGTTTTCATCCAGCACCTAGTGCTGTAGAAGCATTTGCGTCCAAGCTAGGAGAATATAAGTGCTCAAAGGGAACCGTTCAGCTTCCACATGATAAGCCAATACCATATGACTTAGTACGTGAAATGGTAGAGTTTAGGGTTAAAGAGAATAAGAAATAGACTAAGAATATATAAAAAACGAGAACACATTAAGGTTCTCGTTTTTTGAGTATAACTAATTATATATTATACTACAAAGTTAAATACAAGTCTACTAATTTTTTTATTATCTGTTATATTTATTATATCAAGAAAAAAGAGGAGAAAATATGATGACAGATAAAAATAACGATTATAACAACCTATTAAAAGAGGCAATTGAACATTATAATTTTACAGAGCCAAAGGCAGAGTTTATACGTCACAATGAAAATATCACATACTCTATATTAGATAATAGTATGAAATATCTTCTTCGTATACATAAAGAAGCTGAAGGTTTGGATTTTTCCTTTTATCGTGGAAATATTAATAGAGAGATTCTTATAAAGAGCGAAGTAGACTTACTAAATCAGTTATCTAAAGAAAAAAACATAACAGTACAAACTCCTGTTCAAAATAAACATGGAGAATATGTATCATGCCTAAAAGATGGAAGCTTTGCGACAGTTCTTACATGGTTAGATGGAGAAACACTAGATTCAGTAGAAATAACAAAAGAGCTAGCCTTTAAGATAGGAGAGATGATAGCGAAACTTCATGAATCTTTTTATACATTGCCTCAGTTTAACAGATGCATCTATGATGAGACATTTATAGATAAATTTATTATGGAAGCAAAATCAGCAGTAGAATTAAAGCATATTGAAGAAAAACACTATTTAGAAATAAAAAGGGTTTTAAAGATATATCAAGAAATATTAATAAGAGAAAAAAATAATTTTGTAATAATACATTATGATTTCAGTAAATCAAACCTGATATATTTTAATGAATCAGTTTCGCCTATTGACTTTTCAATGTTTGGATACGGAATTAGAGAAATTGATTTAGGTGAATGTTTAAACATGATTGATAATGACTTAATGTCTTTCGTTTTAGAGGGGTATAGCAATATAAGTGAATATAAGATAAATAAAAAATATCTTGATATATGCAAAGCAACTGGTATAATCGGATATATAATTATACATCACAATAAGATTTATGAAAGTGAAAAATTTAAGGCAAATATGGAGAGATGGTGCTCAACCATATTTTCAAAAATAATGAATTAAAGCGAGCGAACTATTTGTCAATAGGAGGTAGTCAGAATGAAAATATTTTTAACAAGCAGTCCAGGAGGATCTTATAAAGTAGATGGAAATAGGATTGCATGTGAGCTTGATAACTCAAATAGTTTTGTTGATAACTTAAAAATATATTGGAAAGAAAATGCTAAATGCTTAATAGTAAGTTCAAATCCTAAAGAACATATTATTAATGATAGTATAAGGGATGTTTTTAGTAAATCCTTTCCAATGAGTGGATTATCAGTATCAGACTTTCGAATGTGGGATGATAGAACTGAGAAAAATATAGTTGAGGATTTAAAAAATTTCGATGTAATAATACTAGCAGGTGGACATGTTCCAACCCAAAATGATTTTTTCAAAGAAATCGACCTAAAAAATAAACTGGAAAAATATAATGGAATAATTATTGGAATAAGTGCGGGGACAATGAATTGTGCAGATATAGTTTACGCACAGCCGGAACTTGAAGGGGAGAGTGAAGATATTAGTTATCAAAGATTTATTTCGGGTCTTGGACTTACCGATATTATGGTGATTCCACACTATCAATATATTAAAGATGAAATTCTTGATGGAAAAAGAGTAATAGAGGATATTACATATCCTGACAGCCTGGGAAGAAGATTTATAGCTTTAGTTGATGGCAGTTATATTTTGATAGAAGATGAAAAAAAGACCTTATTTGGGGAAGCATATGCTATAGAAGATGGAAAAACAATTAAAATTGATAATTTAAGGATTATTTAATAATTACTATGCTAAACTCTAATTACGATATCGAAAAATTGTAATGAAAGGAAGCAAATATATGTATATAAATATTTTGAAAAAAGACCTAAGTCGTAAGCGAACTATGAACATAATACTATTTTTGTTCATTATTTTGGCTGCGACTTTTGTGTCTAGTAGTGTAAATAACTTAATGTCTATATCAAATGCAATGGAAGGTTATGTAGAAAAGTCAGGAATTGCAGATTATTCAATTATAGGTTTTGAGCAATCAAATGAAAAGACACATGAGTTTGTTGAGACAAATGAGAATGTTAAAAATTATGTTTTTAGTAAAAATGCTATGTTAGCTGCTGAAAATTGTGAGCTAAAAGGTGTGAAATTTAATTATTCAAATACTATGGTATTATCAAGTGTTAATGAGGCTAAGGTTAAGCTGTTTGATGAGGATAACAATGAAATAGAACCACTTAATGATGGCGAGATAATGTTGACAGCAGAAATGAAAATTTTATTGAATTTAAAGATTGGAGATATAATTACCATTCATAATGGAGAATTTTCAAGAAACTATAAATATGTAGGATGTACGAAAGACATTATCTTTAGTTCGTCAATGGCGGGAATTACCAGGCTTATTGTAAGCGAAAACGACTATATGGATATAATGGAAAATGGCGGATTTTCAAATATGTATACATATGGTGTTGAAACCGATAATTTAGAAAAAGTTGAAAGTGATTTTGGAAAAACAGGTATACCAACAATGATTACATTAACAACATCACAGATTAAGATGATATATGTAATGGATATGGTTATTGCTGGAGCAATGCTTATCGTAAGCGTATGCTTAATACTTATTTCAGTTGTAATTTTAAGATTTACAATAGTATTTACACTAAAGGAAGAGTTCAGAGAAATCGGTGTAATGAAAGCTATAGGTATAAATAATAAAAAAATTAGAGGTATATATATAGTAAAATATCTTGCGATATCCGTATTGGGTTCCGTCATAGGATTTTTTGTTGGAATTCCATTTGGAGAATTAATGATAAAAGATGCATCTAAAAACATTGTTATCGACGGAACAAATAATTTATTTGTCAATTTAGTTTGCTGTATTGCCGTAGTTTTAGTAGTAGTTATGTTCTGTTATTTAAGTACAAGGATGGTGAAAAAAACTTCACCTATAGATGCTATTAGAAATGGCTCGAATGGTGAGAGATTTAAAAGAAAGAGTGTACTTAACCTTAATAAAACAAAAATGCCATCGGTTATATTTATGGCTATAAACGATATTCTTAGCGGCTTAAGAAGGTTTGGTGTACTCATTTTAACATTTACCATTGGACTTCTTTTGATACTAATCCCTATTACTACAATTAATACACTAAAAAGTGATAGTTTGGTAAATTGGTTTGGAATGTCAGAGAGTGATGTTTATATTAGCGAAGAGATGATGTTCTCAGATGGAAGCAGTAGACAGGATGTTTATGACGAAATAGAAGAAGTAGAAAACTTAATAAAAAGAGAAGGTATTAATGCAATTGTTTTTAAAGAAGTAGTTTTCAAATTTTCTATTAGTTACGGAGAAAACTCTTTTAATTCAATATCTACACAAGGTACAGGTATAGGAACGGATGCATACATTTTCACAGACGGTACGCCTATGCAAAATGAAAATGAAGTTGCTATTACACATATTATTGCTGAAAAAATAGGCGCAAAAATAGGTGATACAGTAAAAATCAGCTTAGGTGACAGAGATAAAGAATTTATAGTAACAGCACTTTATCAGTCTATGAATAATATGGGGGAAGGAATTAAGTTTCATCCGGATCTAGAATTAGATTATTCAAATGCTATGGGCCAATTTGCAACCCAAGTAAAATATATAGATAATCCTACACAAAAAGAAATTAGTGAACGATTTGATAAAATAAAGGAACTGTTTCCGGATAAGCAAGTATATACAGGCGGTGAATATGTCAGTGATATGATGGGTGATGTAGCAGGTTCAATGAGTGGAATAAAGAATTTGATAATAATTGTAGTCTTGTCAATAAATATTCTTGTATCAGTACTTATGGTAAAAAGCTTTATCGCTAAAGAAACAGGAGAAATCGGAATGTTAAAGGCTATTGGATTTAGAAATAGTTCAATTAGGCTGTGGCAGACAACAAGAATAGGAATTGTACTAATTATTTCTATTATCATAGGAATACTGTTGGAAAAACCATTAGGTCAAATTTCAACAGGGGCAGTGTTTAGGATGATGGGTGCAAGCTCTATAGAGTTTAAAACAAATATCCTTGAAGAGTATGTAGCATATCCACTAATTGTACTGATAGTAACACTTTTATCAAGTTATATAGCATCAGGAAAAGTTAAAAGAATATCAGCATCAGAAACCAGCAATATTGAGTAGGAGGTATAGTATGTCAAATATATTAGAAGTAAAGGATTTATGTAAAACATATATTGTAAATAAAAACCAAAATAATGTACTAAAGAATCTTAATTTAGTTATTAAAGAAGGCGAAATGGTAGCAGTAATGGGACCATCAGGTTCAGGAAAGTCAACTCTTTTATATACAGCATCAGGCATGGACAATTTAACAGCGGGAGAGGTGATATTTGCCGGTAAAAATATTGATAAAGTAAAATCAAATGAGTTAGCAGACATAAGGCTAAATGAAATGGGATTTATATTTCAGCAAATGTATATGCTTAAAAATCTTACTATATTAGATAATATAATTTTACCCGCCTGTCAGTCAAAGAAAAGTACCAAGTCAAGAAAAGAAATCACAGCTTATGGTCTTAGTTTAATGAAGAAATTAAGTATACTAGAAATAGCAGATAATGATATCAATGAGGTTTCAGGAGGACAATTACAACGAGCATGTATTTGCAGAAGCTTGATTAATAGCCCAAAGATGATTTTTGCAGATGAACCTACAGGAGCATTAAACAGAACTTCATCAGATGAGGTAATGAATGAACTTAGGCGAATAAATGAAGAAGGAACCGCTATTATGCTGGTTACACATGATGTTAAGGTGGCAGCAAAGTGTTCAAAGGTACTGTATATTGTAGATGGAAATATCAAAGGAGAGTATAATCTTGATAGTTACACTGAAAATGCTAAGGAAATAAGAGAAAGAGAAATAGCACTCAATAATTGGCTTATGAATATGGGCTGGTAGTAAATTAATCATACAATAGATTGGTTATATACAAACAAAAATAGAAGATCCATTGTTGAATCTTCTATTTTTGTTTAACTTGTTCAATCAAGAATTACGATAGTTTGGCTTTAGCCTAACTATCGTAATTCTTGCATAGTTCGACTTTAGTCGAACTATTAGTCACGCATAAATAATTCTTCAAAGTCTTGTTTATATGATTTTCCAATAGGTACTTTCTGACCATCAGATAAAGAAACAAATCTAGATAACTTATCATAGCAAACAACATGATTTACATTAAGTACGTAGCTCTTGTGGTTTCTAGTGAAGAATGCTGGTAAATCCTCCATTATATTTGTTAAAGTATACTCATTTGTTATAAAAGTTCCATTTGTAAAACATAAGTTTAAGATATGTCTTGAGCCTTTTGCATATAGAAAATCAGCAATAGGAAATCTAAAGAGAAGATTATCTGGATCTCTAAAGCGAATAGTCTTTGGCTCTGATATAAGCTTTGCCTTGAAAATATAGTCCATAATATCATATACCATTTCAGGTGTATATGGTTTAAGTAAATAATTTAGGCAATGTACTTCGTTTACAGCTTTTAGAGCTTTATCTTGTATTGAAGTAAGAAAAATCATAGGAGAAGTAGTATTATCTATGTCTTCTCTCGCAAGAGCTGCAAGTGAAAGACCATCTCCTTCAGATGAACCTAAGTCAATGTCAAAAAAGAAAATATGAAAAATATACTCTATGCTTGTAATTAGAGCTTTTGCTTGTTCATAAGTGTTAGCAATGGTTACACTGCAATTATCATATTTCTGTTCAATTACTGCCTTTAAAGATTTTGCTTGTTCTACGACGTCCTCGACTATTAAAATATTGTACATTTGTTTATTACCTTCCTTTTTCATAATTTATATTTTTACTTCAAAACATATAAATGTTTTACCTTTAATGTTTTCATTAAAAATTGTAAGATCTCCATCGTTATCATCAACAATGCTCTTTAACTTATACATGCCTATACCACGATCTCCGCGAGAAGATTTCGTTGAAAAGCCTAATGTGAACATGTTACGTACAAACTCAGGAGTGACAATAGGTCCGACATTCTTTGATGTAATAACCATTTTATCATTAAATTGGTTAAATATCAAATGTATATCATCTTCTTCATTTGTAGCTTCAAAAGCATTATCAATTAAAATACCCACTACCTCAATAAGCATATATTCAGGAAGCTTAGATTCTAAGTCTGGCGAAAGAACGGTATACGTAAAATTTTTCTTTTGCTCAGAAGCAATAGATGTTTTGCTGAAAATAAGTGCAGATAAAAGCCTGTAATTAATAGAAAGAAGCTTTGAGGTGTTACTTGCCCTGGTAAGTGCATTAGTTTGTCTTAGTATAGCTTCTGAAAGATCTTCAAATCGATTATATACAAGTGGCAGACTTAATATAGATTGAATTTGATTGTTAAAATCATGTTGTTTTACTCGAACTTCTTTAATAAGTTCGTCTACAATAGGTAGATATTCATCATGTGCTGATATTATCTTTTGTTGAACAATAACTTTAGAATTAATATAGAACATATTTACATTTACAAATATAATCATAATAATAGCAACGCCTATAAGTAAAATGTTTGTTAGGTAATCCGAGGTCTCAAACTGAAACATAGTATTTATAAATAGAAAAACCATATATCCAGTAACAAGAAAAGATTTTACGACTAAGCTGGCTTCTTCTACAATATTATATATTTTATGTAAAGGTAGAAGTTTGCATAATATGATAATACATATTAATGTGAGCGAGTTTCCAATTACGCCAGTAGCTGAACTTGATACGTTTGGTACAAAAGGCATAAGTATACCAATAAGAAAGTACTGTATTGCAACTAAGGATACATAGGTAAGTAAAAATAGCATTATGCAACTATATACATGCATTCTGAAAAGAAGCCATGTAACAAAAATAAATGAAAGTTGAAGTACTATGTATAGGATGTAATCAGGTAGCGGTAAAAATTGTATAAAAAAATCAAATGTTAAATAGCTAAAAAGAATTAATATAATTCTTTTGTTTAATACGAGTTTTTTATGAAGACAGCTATAGGATAAAATTGCAGTTAACCAAAACTCAAAAAATAAATTAATAATTGTCAAAACAATTTCCATATTTTTCCTCCAAATTTTTTTATATTTCTATTATAGAATGAATGTTGAAAAGTGTCAATTATTAGAATTTTTTTTGATTTACTTTCCGTTGGGGTCGAAATCCGCACCGTTGGGGAAAACTTTTCGATAAACTATTGTATAATTTTGGAAAACGTGTTATAAAAAAAGAGAAATTTGAAAGGAGATAGCAAAATGGAACTAATTAATAATATTGTCGACAAAAAAATAAGTTTGCTTAGTAGCTATATAACTTTTAAATTAAATAAGAAAAATTCTTTTGGTTATATCGAAAGAGCAAAGATAAAATATGCATCGGAAGTGTTAATATATGATTTATTTAAATTTGTTATGTTGATGTCTATATTTTTATCAATAGGAAAAATGGGAGCATTTATAACTATATACATTATGCTTATGACTACTAGAGTACAAATAGGTGGTATGCATATGAAAACATTCGTTACATGCTTTTTATATACTACATTTTTCTTTGTTATGGTTATAGTAGTGGCAGAAAAGATTTTTATAAACATACCATTAATATGCACTACAATTCTAATAGAGATATTTTTGTTTATTATAAAAAATATATCAGAGGCCAAAAGAAATAGGAATCTTCTTATTATTCTAAAACCAATACTGCCATTCGTTATATTTATAGTACTAACTATGGTCTTGGTACAAAGTTTGATGAAATACATAGCTATAGCACTTATATATCATCAAATTGAAATCTTTTGTGTATACTTATATAAGTTATATGCAAGAGAAAAAAATATTGGAAGTAGCGATGATTAATACATATGTGTTAAAAATTGTTATTTTATAAAGAAAAGAAAAGTTGTTTTTTACAGCGGAAAAGGAGAGAAAATGAAGAATTTGACAAACAAGGTAGTAAAGACATTGTTTAATATGTCGGATATTAAAGTTGAAAACAAAATTACAAATTTTGCATGGGGTGAAGTAAAGGCTCCAAAAATTCTTATGAATGCAAAATAGTTAAAAAATGGGAAAAGAGTTAAAGTTAAGTTGTATATTACTAGAGATGAGACAGAGACATAGTATAAGCGAAGATTTACTTCGTTTATACTATGTGAAACGTGAAAATTATAATAAGAGGAGGTGTGGTGTTGCAATACATCACAAAGAATTAGAACTGATAATTTATCTTCAAAGAATGCAACAAATTGTGATAATTATGTTTCAGCAATAAAGAAGCGTTTCCACCTTCTGTAATAATTACTATAATTGTAGCAATGGTAGGAGGAGGAGCATCTGTGTATAAAGCAGTTGATTACGCACTTGATGCAAAAGAATATTATTATGATGCAGAGGATTTATATATTCAGATTAGAGGTCTTGGAACAAAATTGTAAAAAGAATAAAAAAAGTTGTTTTGAATGCTAATTTGAGGTGGTATATAAAATGTCAATTAATTGGAATGCAAAAATTAGATTTAAAAATTTTAGTTTATTTAATAAAAGACTGATAGAAATAGCTATTATTTTAGACATAATCGTTTTGATATGGTTATTTTTGGATAATTTTACTGATATTGTTCCAAAAGGGGATTATGTTTTTGTTTCAGCGCTTTTATTGCTAATAATTAATGCAGTATTAATTTACGTGTTATGTACGGAACTCTTTTTACAAGCAAAGAAGCATAGTTAATGGCAAAGTTAAAAGTGGCGGAATTGTTGACTTGTATGAAGCATTTTTGCACATAGAATAAACATAAAAGTTTTATTTAAGAATAATAGAGAATTTTTGGCATATCATTTCGGTCAGTTTATTATTATGGTCAAATATTAGATTGTAAGTCCAATTAATAAAATCGTTTTCAGTGTGAACTTAAATGGATTGTATAACATAAGTTTCAAGTTTACATAATAGGAAACACGGGAAAAGAGTTAATGTTAATTTAAGTTGTATACTACTAGTTGAGAAAACATAGTATAATCGGAGAAATCTTTATTTATACTATGAGAAACGTGAAAATTATGAAGTTATGAATGTTAAAGAGGTTTGATTATGTGAAGTTGTATACTTTAGTACGTGAAGTGAGTTATGAAAAGCTAATTGTATATAAACGAACGTGAAAATTTTCAGAAAATCTTATATGAAAATGTGACAATTAATCGACTAATTTAACATAATAACATACGACATAAGGTCGAAAGCCTGATTTTTTGAATGTTCTGAGCATTTGATAGTTAGGCTTTTTGTTTACAAAAATATAAGTAGAAAGTGAGGTAAAAATTATGTTTAAAAGGGTATTAAGTTTTTTGAGTGTATTTGTTATGGTATTTTATGTGGAAACAACGAATATAATAGCAGCAGTAAAAGATGTAGAGGTGGAAGATAAAAAAATAGAAATTGATATGACGGAATTAATTCAGGATATCGAGGAGGTAACAGAGTTTGATACCGAAATGCCAGAAGAAATAGAGATTAATTTGCCAGAAGAGATAATTTGGGAAAATGAAGAAGAGGATACTAATGATACTAATAATATTAATGACATAATAGAAAATATAAGTTTTAATAATATGGAAAATGCTAATATGTTGAAGTCAAATGGCTATAGTACATTGTCAGCAAATAATATGTTGACAAGTAGTCTGGCAACAGGTATATATACTGAGGGTGTAGCAACAGGAACATCTGTAGTAGGAGATATGGCAAAAGTAAATAATTTTGGTTGTAGGGTGTTAGATAGCAAGGGATATGCATTTCCTAAGTTCGGAAGTAAAGTTACCTCTTTAATACCATATCCGGGAATGGAAAATACAAATGTATATGGAAACACATGCATAGATATGACTCCTCAAGGCATAGAAATTTATGGCGGATATATTTTTCTGACAGCTTATTGCTTTGAAGAGATACATAATTCAGTAATATATGTTATGGATGCATCAACAAAAAAATATATAACAACGCTTGTTATAGAAGAACAGATTCATGCAGGTGGAATAACATATGCAAATGGGTATTTATGGGTTTGTACTGATGGTTACTCAATTAATTATTACAAATATTCAGAAGTAGTAAATTTTATTAATTATGCTAAACAAAATTCTAATGTTAAAAGTATGTCACTAAGATATATAACTCATGGCAAACTTAAATTAAATGATAAAAATAAGAATGAGTCTAGTTTTTGTACAACGTATAAAGGTAATTTATGCATTGGGACATTTAGCGAAACAGAAGCAAGTAAGATAGCTTTTTACAGTCCAGTAATTAGTAGTACAGGTGTGTTATCAGCAACAGTTATATATACAACATTTCCCAAGAAAGTGCAAGGAGCAGTATTTCAGGTGGTTAATGGGAAAACATATTTAATGCTAAGCACGTCATATGGAAGAAATAATAATTCTGATTTATATGTTTATGAATCCACGTCAACTTCAGATAGTTCTTTTGTACTAAAAAAGGAGTTTATTTTGCCACCAATGGTAGAAGAGGCAGCAATATATGGCTCAAATATTTACTTTGTTTTTGAGTCATGTGGTCGTAAGTATAGAGATGGAGCCGATGGTGGAGCAAAAGCAGAATATGTAATAGGAAATGTTTGTGGATTCAGTAGAACATTTATATTTAAATAGGAGAAGATATGAAAAATAAAATGGTTAGTAATTTACCACGTTATATGCTATTACTTGGAATTTTAACAATAGGCTTAATGTATTTTTATCCTTTAATGAATTTAAATAAGTCAGTATATGCAATTACTCCTAAGAATATGGAGCTTATTAGTTTCTTTAATGAAACATTTAAAACGATAACAATATTGTTTGTTACAGGTCTAGTAATATTTTTTGCAGTAAGAAAATTCAAGATAATTTCAATGATATTAATACTTATATATGGTATAAAGACTATTATATTAATAGGTATTCCGTTTGTAAATTTTTTTAATTTTGAATACGTAAAAGAGATTCCAGAGTATAATCTTATTACCAACTTTACATACTTTAGACAGGATGCAATATATATTGGAAATGATATTATATCATCTAAAAAATGTGAAGAAGGTCAAATAATATGTACAATAATATTTTGGGCAATGGTATTAATGCTTATGGTGACATTAGTTGTGCTTATAAGAAGCCTTTGCATATGGTTAAAAGATAACTACTTATCAATAACAAAAAAGAATATGATATTTAATTCACCACGTTATATGCTTTTATTTGGAGTATTTGTAATAGGCTTAATGTATTTATTTCCTTTAGGAGATTTAAGTCCTTCGGTATATGCCAATAATACAACACAAGCAGATATGGAAGAAGGGTTTGTGAGTATTTTTAAGGTAGTAACATTTTTGTTTGTACTAGGATTTATGATTTTTATTGTTTTAAGAAAAATTAAATTTATATCAATGATAGCGATTCTATTATACGGGACATTAGTAATAACAAAAGTAGGTATTCCATATGAAAAATATTTTGATTTGAAGTACGTAGAAGAAAGTTTTCTTGCACATTCAGAATCAAATCTTATTATGAGATTTACATATTATGTATGGGATGCAGGAGAATTGGGAGATGATATACTATCAGCTAGAAGATGCGAAGTCGGTCAAGAAATGTGTGTTGTAATATTTTGGGCAATGGTAGCAATGTTAGCAGTGACAACGGTAATGCTGATAATAAGCCTTTTTATGTTTATAAAAGAAAACTCTTGGTCTGATATAAAGGAAATGATTAAGAAGAAAAAGATGGATTTTAGAGAAAAGATACATGGAATATTTACATAAAATATAAAGCATATGATAAATGATATAGTGTAGAAAGAACATTTATATTTAAATAGGAGAAGAATATGAAAAATAGAATAGTTAGCAATTTGCCACGTTATATGCTATTACTCGGAATTCTTGCAATAGGGTTAATGTATTTATTTCCTTTAGGTGATTTAAACCCTTCAGTATACGCTAAACATACAACTCAAGCAGATATGGCAGAGGGGTTTATGTTTGCTTTTAAAGAAATAACATTTTTGGTTGTATTAGGCTTCATCATTTTTATTATATTAAGAAAATTTAAATTTACATCAATGATAGCAATACTATTGTATGGAATCTTAGCAATTTCAAAAGTAGGTATACCTTTTCAGGGATATTTTGGAGCTAAATATGGAGAGGGAATAACGGATTATAATCTAATTGTACATTTCGTGATGTCAGAGCAGGTTGCAGGATGGGGAGATGATACTCTATCAGCTAGAAGATGCGAAGTCGGTCAGGAAATGTGCGTTATCATATTTTGGGCAATGGTAGTATTGCTAGCAGTGACAACGGTAATCCTGATAATAAGTCTTTTTATGTTTGTAAAAGAAAATTCTTGGTCTGATGTAAAGGAAATGGCTAAGAAGAAAAAGATAGATTTTAAAGAAAAAATACACGGAATATTTACATAAAGAATAAAGCATATGATTCAATGATATATCTAAGAGCACCTACGTACCAATGAGGAATGTAGGTGCTCTTAATTAAAATGCTTTCTTATTAAAAATACGTATCGATGCAATTAATGAAGCAACACACAATACCAAAGAAATAATAATAGGAATCATAAAGTCAGAAATTTCATACGCACCAGTTATCAAACTTAAACTTCCACCGGAGAGCATAGAAGGTAGATATTCTGATACTTTTGGGATAATACCAATAATCATTTGTATTACTACAAATCCACCCGCAAAAGCAATACCACCAAAAGCGTTTTTGATTATAATACCACCTAAAAGGGTTATGAAAATAAGTAAAATACCATATATCCAAAGGCATAATGCAGCAAATACAATATTACTAAGACCATCACTACTCCAAAAGAAAGCAGTGCCTACATATGATATTATAAAGCATAATGCATAAGCAAATGTCCACATAAATGTTGCAATTGTAAGCTTTGCCAATATAACTGTTTTTCTTGGTAATCCTTTAGTAAGCATATTCACAAGAGTTCCCTTAGTATATTCACTGGATACTAATAGGCTAAAAATAATAACTATTGTGATAAGCCCTATTTGAGGAACATTTCCATAAAATTGTGTCCATGAATCAAGGGCACTTGGAGGGGGCATATTTATGACAAGTCCTTGTTCTTCCATGATTTTATATAAATAAGGTAAAAGCTTTGCAGTGAATGGATTCATAAGTCCAAGTAAAATAAATACTCCAATTAATATAAAAAGCTTGTAAGTTCTAGTAAATTCCATGAACTCTTTTCTTAAAAATGCTGTATATGCTCTCATTGTATCACCTCCAAAAACATGTTTTCTAAAGTAGGCTCCACCACATCTAATCTATTAGGAAATAATTCATTTTCCAAAAGTATAGATAAAACCCTGCGTTCGCATTCTGAAAGGCGATTACTTTTAATAATGACAGCATTATCCATTAATTCAGAAGAAAAATTTTCATTCTTTAGAAGAGAATAAAACTTATTGGTATTATTTATATCAGAAAATTCTACATATAAAATATTATGCTTGTAATTTTGCTTTATTTCATCTAATGAACCTGAAAGAACGATTTTGCCATTGTTTAACACTGCAACTTTATCACATATAGTTTCGACATCATATAAAATATGAGTTGAAAAAATAATAGTGGTTTCACCTTTTACAGCTTTTAAAATATCAAGAATATCTTTTCTACCAGCAGGATCTAAGGCGCTCGTAGGTTCATCTAATATAAGTAGTTTTGGTTTTGCTATTAATGCTTGTGCTATCCCAAGACGCTGTTTCATACCTCTTGAAAATCCGGAAATTTTACGATTAACGTCCTTTAATCCAACCATTTCAAGGAGTTCGAGGCTTCTTGATTTGATTGATGCTTTATCAAGTGCTGCAATTTCACCACAGAGGTTAAGATACTCTATTGGTTTCATGTAGCCATAAAAAGATGGGACATCTGGTAAGTATCCAACGAAGCGATTTGTAGAGGTTTCACCATATTTTACATCCTCGCCACAGATTTGTACTTTCCCACTATCTGAATTTAGCAGACCAAGAATAATCTTCATGGTAGTAGTTTTACCGGCACCGTTTGGTCCTATAAATCCAAAGATAGAACCTTCATC
>JAVBUL010000105.1:0-7174 GCA_031555415.1 Lachnospiraceae bacterium
TATTAATTGTAAAAAGAAAGGATAACAAACTTATGGAATGGCTAGAAAATATTAATAATGCAATTAACTACATTGAAGAACATATTGAAGAAAAAATCGATTATCAAAAAGCTGCCCAAACAGCATATTGTTCACTATCAAGATTTCAAAAAATGTTTTCTTTTGTAACTGATATAACGATTGCTGAATATGTACGTTGTAGAAGAATGGCACTTGCTGCAAAAGATTTACTAAACAGTGATATTAAAATAATTGATATAGCAAATAAGTATAATTATGATTCTCCTGAATCTTTTACCAGAGCTTTTCAAGCTTTTCATGGTGTGCCTCCTACAACAACACGCAAGTTTGGAATATCCTCTGACTACCCAAGAATATCATTTCATATTAAAATCACAGGAGGAAATTTTATTATGGGAACAAAACCTTTAGTCCGCATTGAGGACCACAGCAATGAAAGAGTCGTATCTTTTTATGTAAACTGCTCTGCTCCTGAAAGTGAAGCCGGAGAATTATTACATGAATGGGCAACAAAAAACATTAAGGATTATAACGCACGTCGTTGCATGGGATATGCTCCAAAAGGGCACCACGAAGATGGACAAGAACATCAGCCAAATGAAGAATCAGGAACACATGAGTATGTTCTGCAAATGTTTTTATTTGGGGACGAAGGAAAAAATGATACATTTTTAGGTGCTAATGTTTGCGATGCTCCAAAAGGACTATTTTTAGTTGGGGATGTTGCTCTTAATGAGTATAATGAAAATGGCACAATTGATATTGGTTCTTCAATGCAGACTGCTTATAAAGTAATGTCTGAATGTCTTGAAAATATGGGTGGATATGAATTTGACCTTCAAGAAAGATGCTACCATGAAGAACAAGTTTTTTCTGCTGAGTGGTGGGAAGATTCATCAATAGGTGATGACGGGTTGGCAGGCTTTAAGCTTTGGCTTCCTATCAAAAAAGTTTCTTAACCTAATAGCTGCAAATTCAAGATTAATTACTATGAATTTGCAGCTACTGTTAATTGTAGTACGCTTCTTCCTTTACACCAAAGCTCCCAATATATTTTCTTACATTTTTTATATTTTTCAAACTCTCTTATTGATTTATTATCATTTGAGTAAACCTTCCACTCACCAGTAATTTTACAATTTTTCCCTTTGTTTTTTATAAACCCAATTACATCCTCATATGGATACCCCAAAAACAATCCTATTTCATGTGGGAAAGTATCTGATTTGACAATACGGCTTTTTAAACACTCTATCGCTTCTTCTACATTGTTAAGGCTATAATTAAGTTGTTTCAAAAAGGCTATAGTATGCACTTTATTCAAATCATTTTCCAACCTTTGTATTCTATAAACATAAACTAATGCCCTTTTTCCCTTCTTTAGAACTGTAAATTTAATTCCTTTAGATTCAAAATCTTTATTATACTTTTCTATATATAAATCTAATTCTTTATCTGTTTGATATTCCATACTAAATAAACTACCAGTTTTTATTGACGCAAGTGTTGGTGCACAATACTTTATTAAATAAAGTTCCATCATACCAGCCTCCCTTTTGTAGTTTATGTTAACCATACTTTTCTATTTTATAAATGATTTTAATTATTTTGCTAATATGTTATAATTATACCCATGTATTTAGCCAGCTTTGTCACTATTCTCTAAATCGGAGACAAAATCTCTGACTTGTAGGTAGCTATTTTTATCCATATTTCGTAGAATTAAATTGAACAAATCAATATAGAAAAGGGGTATTTACATTGGAAAAGAAAACAATTGGTAGTTTTTTATCTGCTTTAAGAAAATCGAATGGATTAACTCAGCAAGAGGTTGCTAACAAACTAAACGTTTCAAATAAAACTGTAAGTAAATGGGAAAGAGATGAAAGTTGTCCTGATATTGCTTTAATTCCTGTTATAGCAGAACTTTTTGGAACTACTTGTGATGAAATTTTACTTGGTGAACGAATAACAAAATCTGAAATGCCTCCCAACAAGGCAAACAAATCAGAAAAGCAGTTAAAATGGATTGTAAGTAGTATTAAAACAAAATCAGAAAATGCTTTCTATATTTCATTGCTTATTACGATTATAGGTATAATACTTTTATATTCTATATCATATGCCTTCAATTCACCTATCATAGGCTTTGGACTAAATATGATTGCTATAACTGTAAGTATTATAATTTCTGTTATACAGCTAAACAAATCAAATTTAATGCTTAACTCAGAAGACTTTACTGAAGAAGACTCTAATTTCTTTAAAGTACAAATGGCTAGTATTTTCAAGCTTTTATTTATAACATTATCAATAAATACAGCTTCACTTATGTTATCACTACCACTTATTTTAGCAGGAGATACTGACATTGCTGAAAGTGTAAGCGATTTTGGAAGATATCTACTTCTTCTACCTTTTATGGTTGTGTTAACACTTATCATTATTGCTTGTCTATATTATTTTTTACATAAAAAAATAAATGTAGTACAGTATGATAAATATTTATTTTCCAAAATAAAACATATTCGCCTTATAAATATTTTACAATGTATTTTTATTCTTGTTACCTTTTTGATTCCAATCTTTGATTATTTTGGACTTGATGACTCAAGTAATAATTCTTTTATACGATTAGTAATTCTTTTTGCACCACTTATATTTATGCTGATTATTATTATTTGCTTTTCAATTAAAGCAGAAACTAAAGTGGCAAGATTATATATACTTAGTTCTGGTATAAGAAATATAATATATGTTTTATCCGTTATTATGATTCTTTCTTGTTATAAAGAAACTACTTATCCAATATATCCACAAGAAGAAATTGTACAAATCATGGACGAATCTGAAAACGTGCTTAATAATGTTGCTTATGCTCATGTAGCAAGTGAACAAACCTTTAAAGCATCATATTTATTTGGGGGAATTTTCCTTATAATACTGACTACAATAATCTTTTCAAAAATCAAAAACAAACTTAAAAACACTTCTACTCTCAACAAAACACAACTATAATCATATAATAAATTGAGTTAATTTAAAAATATGGGTATTCTATGGAAAACGTAGTTATTATGGCACTTATTGCAACACTTGGAACATGGTTTGTAACTGCTTTAGGTGCCGCTACTGTTATATTTTTTAAAAGTACTAACCAAAAAGCATTGAACTTAATGCTTGGCTTTGCAGCAGGAGTTATGATTGCTGCAAGCTTTTGGTCATTGCTTCAACCTGCAATTGAGCTTGCCAAACAATACCTAATTGCACCTGCATGGCTTATTGCCACCTCCGGCTTTTTATGTGGTGCTATTTTTATGTGGATTTCTGACAAAATTGTAAATTATACACAAAGCAAGGTGAATAATGAACAAATAGCACCCAACGAGCGGTTGAACCGGATTATATTGCTTGTTTTATCTATAACACTCCATAATATTCCTGAAGGTCTTGCAGTTGGTGTTGCTTTTGGGGTATTACATCAAGGCTATTCACCTGAGTCGCTTATGGGTGCAATCACTATCGCCGGTGGAATTGCCCTGCAAAATTTTCCTGAAGGTGCTGCTGTTTCTCTCCCACTTAGACGTGAAGGCTGTTCCAGACGAAAGAGTTTTTTCATAGGGCAGGCTTCTGGTATGGTTGAACCCATAGCAGGAATATTTGGTGCTATCATGGTCGTGCATATTGAAAAGATTCTGCCTTTTGCACTTGCTTTCGCCGCAGGAGCAATGATTCTTGTCGCTGTACATGAATTAATTCCCGAATGTCAGCAAAATCAAAAAGACAATCCCTATTTTGCTACTATGGGAATTGTCTCTGGATTTGCGGTAATGATGTTGCTTGATGTTATGCTTGGCTAAAAAATAGTTCGGCTAAAGCCGAACTATAGATTTGAATAAATCCGAACTATGCAAGAACAGCATATTAGTTGCGATAGCACAACTAATATGCTGTTCTTGCTGGAACTATTTTACGTTCTCTATAGAAAAAGATTTGACTTTGTAAATATATGTTGCTAATTACTTATTTGATTTAATTCTTCTTCAAATAACCCTATTAAATATTCCAATTCCTCACAATTTGGATTATCAAATATAAACGAGCCACATCTACATTTATCATAGAAAACCCCATCATAGTCAAACTTATAACCACCCTCACATTTTACATTGCAAGAACCACAACTCCATCCACACGTTAAAATCTCATTTTTAAGCTTTTCTGGAAAATTACTTATATCATTAATATAATTACCTATATTCCTTAAATTTAGTTTTGCTGTAAAAAGGTCTGCTTTTGATTTTACCAATGCTATAGCTTTCTTATTACTTTTTAACTTATAACTTATATTCCAATCATAATAGGTATCTCCATCAATAACACACTTAGAATTTTTTGACAAAATATCATTTAGTTTTTTTAATACCTCTCCCTTTTCCCCTGCTAAATGCCTTAGTATATATTCAATATTAAGTTTTGGCGACGTTACTTCTTCATTCTCTAAAATTCTGTAATCCATATTCATAAAATAAACAATATCATTCTTTGGTATTTTACTAGCGCAATCCCCCATCGCTTTTAATGCTATAATAAGATAATGATTATCAGGATATTCAACACTAATAGTATCACTAGAGGAAACCTTTTTTTTCAATCCCATTGCAACAAATCCTAATGACTTTAAAGTGTCAAAATACAACTCCGGTTTTGTAAATCGTATATTTTTCAATTCTAAATCAAGAGCTTCTCCGTCAATTTCTAATGAATAATCATTTTTAAGTTCACCATTACAAGCAATAATCATTAAAAAATTTATATTTTTATAAAAGCCCTTAATATCATTATTGTCTTTCATAGCATATTGTTTTGGATGTTTTTCCATATCCGAATATAATTTTCTTAACACCATATTAAGTTCATTATATCCTGACATAAATTCTTCTTTAGAAGTTCCATACATATGCTTTTCATGAACTCTAAAATCTTCTTTGTTTTCAATTAACTTATTTAACAGATTACTTATTTGTGACATATTGAATTATCCTTTCTTGGTTATTTAGTTTTCACTATTGCTAAACCTTCTTTTTAACAGGAGTCCAAATATCCATTTCCGGCCATGACGGAGTTTCAAAGCGTTCATCATCATATATCTCATATGCAACTCCCATTACTGAGTTTTCCCACTCCTTTGAACTTCCAAGCCAACCAAATAATTCATCATATCCTCTTCCAAGTGTCTTAGTTGTCAACGTCTCCGTGTCTGATGCTGAAAAAGTAACACACGCATAATCTCCTGCCGGAATTACATAACTTCTTGTTGTTTTAGGTATTTCCACATCGTCAATATTTGATAATGTCTGGTCTCCCATCATATACGTAAACTCTGCTGTTTCAATATTTAGTTCTGCACAAATACCAAATCTCTTTCCCGGTTCTCTTCTATTTGGTATCATAGAAGGAACATCATCCCCATAAAAATTGCTTATAAGTGATTCAATTGTCGGTTGATGCTCAGGCGAACCATGAACTATGCGTGCAGCTCGTCCTATAACATAAATCGGATTCTCCAAATGAAATACACTTATATTAAATTTCGTTTCAAATTCAATCTTTTCAAATATATCCCTTTTATTTGCCAGTCTTTCTTCCAATGATATAATTTCTTTTTCAATTCTTTCTAAGCTTCTTTGCTCTCTACGAATATCTACCAATTGTTGATGAACCTTTTCCGACCAATCATCCTCTGATAATTCAACTAATTGCTTAATAATACTTAATGGAATGTGTAAAGAACGTAAATATAGTATCTTCTTCATTCTATTACATAAATCTTGATTATAATAGGCATATCCGTTATTAGCATCGATTTCTGTAGGTAATAATAAACCTATTTCCTGATAATGTCGAAGCAGCTTCTTAGATACACGGAACATGCCCGCAAATTGACCTGATGTATACATCTTTGTGTCCTCCTTATGGTTTATACTTATAATATAAACCACGCCCTAGGGGCGCGGTCAAGTATATTTTTTATAATCACATTCATATTTTCTTAAAAGGCTGACACTCAGGACAATAATATATTACTCCTCCAAGGTATGATTCCTTTACTATTGACTCACCACAACGAATACATGGTTTGCCAAGAGTATTCTTACTTGCTTTTGTTTTAAATCTGCCCATATTTCCAAACAAGTCTTTTTGCGTATCTAATCCATCAGCTTTAATAACTTCAGGAAATACTTTTTTAATTGCATGGTACATATTTATATAATCATTTTCAGAAAGAACTACCATTTTGCTCTTTGGATTTACTTTTGATTCCCATAGTATTTCATGTAAAATAAAATTATCAATTCCCGGAATACGATTCTTAGTTGCTAAAAAAGCTTTTGCTGAAAGGCTTCTAAGCTCTGTATTTTTTATAAAGTCAATAAAAAAACTCTCTGAAAACTCATCCGATAAAACTGACGGAAAAGTTGATGGTTTAAAATCAATTGGAAATTCATCCTTGTCCTTTTCAAAAAGAAATACAGGCCCACCCAATGTACCGCAAAAAGCAAGAGAGCTTCCATCTTCAAATATAAGCATTAATTGATGACGCTTTGGTAATGGTTCACTTTTTGCATAATACCTTGTAGGAATAACAAATAATAATATACGATTTCCAATATAAAGGTAATTCCAACCACCATATACAACAGATTTCTCTACTTTTTTCCCAATAAGATACTCACCATACTGCTTTGCATTTATATCATTTAATTCCTTATCCCCACTAAAAGCATCTTTGGGTTCGATTGCAAACCATACAAATGTATGTGGGTTTTGATTTGGAATAACATTTGTAATTTTCTTACCAACTACTGTTTCCTGTAACTGATTTGAAATCACACTACATTCAGCTAAACTCATCAACTTTTCCTCCTTATTATTTTTAGTAAACTTACTTGTTAGTAAACCAACTTGTTGGTAACCTAACGATTTAGTAAACCAACAAGCTGGTTTTATTATAACACAATTATAATGTCTTACATTAGGTAAGGGTCAAGCAATATTTACATCATTTACATCATTTTATAAATATAAAGTTCTTAGCTATTGTTGCCATTTTATAATTCAAAGTCCACAACATTAATCTCACATACCGCTG
>JAVBUL010000028.1:0-4225 GCA_031555415.1 Lachnospiraceae bacterium
CTAAGCATTGAACTCATCTGTGGGGTTTTTCCTTTTTTAAGATGAGATGATTGTAAACCAAAAACTCTGCCAATGCAAGATTGACAGAGAAAAAAAGTAACGAAAGGCTATCACGCACTAGCGTGTGTGATTTGGTTCAAAGATATATTGATACAAAAACAGGAGTACGACACAATACAAAAGCAGGCTACAAAACAGTAGTCAATTTATTAAATAAAGAAGCTTTTGGCAATCAAAGAATAGACCATATCAAAGTATCAGATACAAAGTTGTTTTTAATAAAATTGCAGTCAGAAAATGGTAAAAGATACAGCAGTATTACAAGTATACGAGGTGTACTTCGACCAGCTTTTCAAATGGCAGTAGATGATGATTTGATTCGTAAGAATCCATTCAACTGGGCGCTTGGAGAAACATTAATAGATGATAGTGTTTCCAGAGAAGCCATTATACCAAGGCAAGAAAGAATTTTCCTAGACTATATAAAAAATGATACACATTATGGTCAGTATTATGAGGGAATATTAATATTGTTTAAAACAGGAATGAGAATCAGTGAATTTTGTGGTTTAACGATATCAGATATAGATATGAAGAATAAAAAGATAAATATAGACCACCAGTTACAGCGAAAGCGTGATGGTACATACACTATTGTGGATGTAAAAACCATGTATGGTGATAGAAGTTTACCGATGACAGATGAAGTGTACAAATGCTTTCAAACTTTAATTGAAAGACGGAAGAAACCAAGTGTTGAGCCAGTGGTCGATGGGATAAGTGGATTTCTAGTTTTAGATAGAAACAACATGCCATATTTAGCGAACCATTGGGAAAAAAGATTCCAATATGCACTTAATAAATATAATCGAACATACAAAGAAGAATTACCAAAGATTACACCGCATGTGTGCCGCCATACTTATTGTACGAATATGGCAAAGAGCGGGGTAAGTCCAAAAACTTTACAATATCTAATGGGTCATTCCGATATCGCTACAACATTAGGAATATATACACATATCAAATATGATGATGCATAGAAAGAATTGCGAGAACTAGAACAAAACAGTAGAGAATAACGAAAAGAAAGGGTACCTGATAGTTTATGGGTACCCTTTCTTTACCTCTTAAAAAGGTAAAAGTTTAAGGCTTTACCTACATTTATACCTCTTTTGGTGGCTAAGATATACCAAGATATGCTATAATAAGCCAAGAAGTGGTTAAAAATATTTTTATATAAAAGGCTTGGAAGCATTGAAAATACTAGGAAAAACCAAGATATGAGAGGATATGAGAAGATGACTAAAATAATGTTTGTCTGCCACGGCAATATACTTACACAACCTTGTAAAGCATGATGTTTCCTAGTAAAAATGAAATCATTGCAACCAATTTACAGAAGTTTTACAGAGAATGAAATAATGGAGAAAAACTAGTGCAATTAGTTTGGACATCTGAATAAGCCCATATGCTTAGAAATACAAGTATGTGTGCTTATTTTAGTGCCTAAATTTATCAGAAAAAGAAATCCACGCAGACAGTCATTAAAGCCCTGGATGACGGTTCTGGTGCGTTTAAGGGTAATATATGGTGAGTAGCATTACTACAAAGGAAACAGCAATTTCATAACAAAATTTAAGGAGGAACAAAAAAAATAATGAACAAAGATGTAACTAAACCAGAACTGGTGAAAAGAATTACGGATAAGTTGGATAACAAGAAGATTGTTAGAGGTGGTAATAAACATTTCTACAAAAGGAAGTATCATCTTCAATATACTCAGGAGATTGTTGATAATGTCTTGGGGGCGCTATTACATACTATTAAAGATGCAATATCAGAAGGTGATAGCATTCAATTAAACGGATATATGACAATTAAGCCGATATATTGTAATCCAAGAACTGCAAGGAATGTCTATGAGAATAAGGAAATACAACTTCCGGCTCGTTATAAATTGAAAATTAAAGCAGGAAGTAAACTAAATGCTGCTTGTGAACAATTTAATGACAAAGAAGTGATGGAAGACAAAACGTAAGCGATGAAGAATAATTTGGTCAGAATTTAAAATTAATATGAAAATTAAGTTTTTAACAAGCGAGAAAGGAATATAAAACCGTTTAATAAATATTTAGAGAGGAAAAGGAAAATGCAAAGAATAAATAATATGGACGAGTTAGCCAAGGCAATACAGCCCCAGTTAATCAAAATGGTTGATGTACTGGCAGAAGAGGTTGAAGCAACATTAAACTACTTTTTACAGGAATACTATCAGAGCTACACACCAACGTCATACAAAAGGTTGTATGATTTTCTACACTCAGCCATTAAGGTTGATGCAAGGTTAGTCGGTAATAAAGCTGTAGCATCGGTATACATCGACTACAATTCTATGGATAATTATTATAATGCAACTGGTCTTCAAGTGGCTCAATGGGCAAATGAGGGTACACATGGAGGTTATATCAGAGGCAATAACACCCCTCGTGTCTGGGATGATACGATAGACGAGACTATCGGTAATGGTACATTGTTAAAATTAGCAGTAAAGTATTTAAATGATAAAGGGTTTAATGTAAAAGTGTGACGGTCTGTTACAATTCTAAAACCTAAGGGAATTTCTTGAGTGGTTCTATGTGCAAGTTGGATTCAATGCGAACCTGACTTTAATCAGCACAATATTTTCCAGTAAAATAATAATAGCAATAGACTTCTTAACTAAGAGGTCTATTTGTTATGCGTTTTTTCAGCTAGCAATAAGGAGACAAAAAATTGAGTAATAAAAAACATGAAGAAAAGAAAGAATTTAAGGAATATCTGTCAATTGCAGATAAGAGAGTACTGGATGTAAAAAGATCTGGTATTTAATTAGTATCAAAGGACGAAGTTTTTGTTTTAGTAAACAAGACACATAATTATTGGATTTCTAATCAAGGAAGATTGACTAATAACCTTAGAAAGAATTTTTATATGCATAAACAAGGTAATTCACATTACACATTAACTGCGTATATTAATGAAAACAAAGCCTATCAGGCAGATACATATTGTGATAAATTAGTAGCGGAGCACTTCCTTGAAAAACCTTTGGGAGCAAACCGGATATGGCATATTGATCGAGATAAAGACAATTGTCATTATAAAAACCTTGTGTGGGTTAATGATGAGGAGTATACGGATTTAGATAGAGGGATAATCCAAGTTGACGAATTGGGTAGACAGCAAAAATATATTCCGTATATTACTTTAAAAAGCAATGTTGCATATTCGATTTGGAATGGAATTTATAATCGCTGTTATTTGACTAAGGAATCAAATGCTGGGAAATGCTATGATAATGCTACGATGTGTGAAGGTTGGCTAAATGACAAGGAATTGTTTGTGGAATGGTATAATGCTAATTACTATGAATGTGATGGCGAATCTATGGCAGTTGATAAGGATCTTTTAGTTAGAGGAAATAAGGAATATGCGCCTGAAAAGTGTTGTATATTGCCACAGACAATAAATACAGCGTTATCAAATTGCAAAAAGCATAGATTGCCTAATTGGAAGTCTGCTAAAATGGATTTGCCGTTGGGGGTTAGATATAGTTCTAGTATGAAAATGTACTATTCCGAAATAAGACCTTTTGGATATGGTGAGGTGATTCAATTATCATATTGGAATACACCAGAAGAAGCATTTGCTGAATATAAACGGCATAAGGAAGCTGATTTATTAATGTTGGCTACTAAGTATAAAAATAAGATTCCGAAGCATGTTTATGATGCGCTTGTAAAATATGAAGTAAGGCCATATATAGAAGATTAGATACAAGCAGTAGGTATCGGATTTTATTTATATTCTGCTGCCGAAATCAATCAGACAACCGTCCTCTCCAATTGGAGAGGACGGATAATATACATGACCGTTCTACTTTCACAGATAACCAAGTAGCTGCTAAAAAGTAGGTAATTGGTGTTGGAAACGTTAAACCAAATATAATAAGTAGGTATAATATCGGGGTACTTAGATTTCAGACTGTAAAACTACCCCCTTCTATGGTTCGGAGAGGCCAAAAAATTAAGTTGGCGTATGGGAGGGCGTAAATTTTTCTGTGTCTGTGGGAGTTGAATCTTTTTGATTTGAATTAGATATGTAATGTTTTGTGTCGATTTTATTTTTACTTTGCTGTCGAAATTACTTCTAATTATAGTATTGCCATCTTTATTTAAAATAT
>JAVBUL010000135.1:0-13821 GCA_031555415.1 Lachnospiraceae bacterium
AAAAACAGGTGGCAAGCACAGAAGTAGATATATTTATAGCAGACAGGGCAGACCCATATATTACATTAGTGGATGATGGATATTATTATTTCACAGCATCTTACCCAATGTATGGACATAGTGACCAAGACGGATATGACAGAATTATTCTTAGAAGATCTAAAACTATTGAAGGCTTGAAGGATGCAGAAGAAAAAGTGATTTGGGATGAAAGTTCAAGTAGTATATCATATAGATTTATATGGGCACCGGAAATACACTATATCGGTGGAAAGTGGTATATGTACTACGCTGCCAGCGGTTCATCAAATAATGTGTGGGACATTAATTGCCATGTGCTTATGTGTACAGGAAATGACCCATATAATGATTCATGGGAAGAAAAGGGAAAATTCCAAGCAGCCGAAGGAGATAAGGTATCGTTTACAGGATTTTCTTTAGATATGACTTATTTTGAATGCAATGGAAAATCATATGTAATATGGGCACAAAGTGTAGGAAATTCAAATCTTTATATGGCAGAGGTAAACCCAGAAGAACCTTGGAAAACAACTACAAAAGCTATGTTACTTACAAGACCAGAATACTATTGGGAAAAGGTATCAATACCAGTAAACGAAGGGGCTTCAGTAGTTATCCATGATGATAAAGTTATAGTTGCTTACTCAGCATCAGCTACAGGACCGGAATATTGTATAGGATTTATTTATGCAGATGTAAATGCCGACTTACTTGACAAAGCATCATGGACAAAAGTAGAAACACCTGCTCTTACATCAGAGGACTTAATAGACGAGTATGGACCTGGACATAACTCATTTACTGTAGATAGTGAAGGAAATGTAATATTTGTTTATCATTCACGTTCGAAAGAATGCTATGAAGGAAATTGTGGATACGGAAATGAAGATCCATTATATGACCCATGTAGAAGTGCAAGAATAAGAACCGTTCAGTGGGATGAAAACGGTTTACCTATATTAAATAAGTAGTGCTATTAGGTGTGGTAAATGAAAAAAAGGCCTTTTGCAAGTAAAACTTGCAAAAAGGTCTTTTTAAATAGTTTGTTCACAAACTATTGTGAATGAACTATTTTTGCTACTCTGTAATCAACATAACAGAGTAAGGTGGAATTTCCAGTTCATTTTGAATACTTACAGCATTTTCAGACAAAACATCTATTCCTTTTTCGAGATTATAGTTAAAATGAGCAGTATATGCATCAGGTGCGATATTAATAGCCACAAGCATGCTTTCATTTTCAAATCTTCTTTCAAAAACAAATTGCTGATTTGTCAGATGTATTTGTTTATATTCTCCATGTGTTAAGGCTTTACTTTCTTTGTGTGCTTTAGCCAATTTTGAAATAAAGGAAGTCAATTCATTCCATTCAGGTATTTCAAGCATTGGACGAAGAGTCGCATCACCTGATGACTTATCACCTTCGATGCCCCATTCACTTCCATAATATATGCAAGGTATGCCAGGCATTGTAAATTGAAGTCCATAAATCAGAGGTAAGTGGTTAGGATTTTTTAATATAGTAGCAATACGTGTTACATCGTGGTTATCAACAAAGTTGAAAAGATGTCTGCCTTTATATAGTGTCCATTGGTCAGCTCCAAACTGCCTACCTAGTGAATGTGCAATTTCAAACATATTCATCTCATTAAAGCTAGAATATAAACCTTTATAACATTCATAATTAGTTACGCTGTCAAGAAGTCCGCCATCCATTAAATTGCGGTAATCTCCATGAAGTGCCTCACCTACAAGCCAAAAGTCATTCTTTTTATTTCGGCAATAGTCACAAAGCTGGCCTAGAAAGTCTTTAGTTAGTGAATATGCAACATCTAGTCTTAAGCCGTCAATATTAAAATCATCAATCCACATACCTACAGACTCGGTAATATGCCTTACAACCTCAGGATTATTGAGATTTAGCTTTACAAGCTCATAATGACCTTCCCAGCCATCATGCCAAAAGCCATCATTATAATTGCTATTTCCTGAAAAATTGATGTGAAACCAGCTAGTATATGGACTATTTTCACGATTTAACATAACATCTTTAAAAGCCCAGAAATCACGACCAACGTGATTAAATACACCATCCAATATAACTTTAATACCATTTTCATGAAAAGCTGATATTAGGTCCTTCAAATCGTTATTTGAGCCAAGTCTGCGGTCTACAAGTTTGAAATCCCTTGTGTCGTATCCATGATGTGAAGACTCAAAAACAGGGCATAAGTATATTGCATTAACCTCAAGTTTACATAAATGAGGTATCCATTCCTTTATTTTCGGAAGTCGTGACACTGCCGGAGTGTTAAAATCATTGTCCCATGGTGCACCTAGCATTCCTAAGGGATAAAATTGATAAAATACTGCTGATTCCATTTGATTCATAGTTCATACCAATTCTTTATATATATTTAATAATAATTTTAACTATTATTATGGTAGTCAGGATTGTTTTTGTCAAGGGGAAAAAGGTAAATAGTCTTAGAATAAAAAGTACTTTAAAAATAATGTATTATAATGTAGAATAGTAGTGAAGGCAATTTTAAGTATGATGTTATGAGATATATAAATATTGTATTGAATATAAGGGTAAAAATGTACAAATTGAAAATGTAGTGGGTAATGTGTTAAAGCATCCAGATAGATAAAATAATATTTGTAAAAAAGAAAGGTTGAAAAAAATGATATTATGTAAAAATTGTGGCAAACAATTAATGGACAATGCAGAATTCTGCATAAATTGTGGTCAAAAGGTAGAATTACAGGTTAATGCAGAAGGAAATAATGAAGGAGCAGAGATGCAAAATGCTCAAGTACAAGAACAGCAAATGATGAATAGTAATCAAATGCCAGAGCAACAGCAGATGAATTATAATCAGATGCCAGGTCAACAGCAGATGTATAACAATCAAATGTATAATCAACAGATGCCAGGTTATGGTTACCAAGTTCCAACTAAAAAACCACTTAGTCCAAAGGCAAAAAAAGGAATTATTGCAGGAATTATAGCATTCTTTGTAGTAGTAGTGGCTGTTATTGCAACTATAATAGTTGTATCTGGTATTAATAAAGAAAAAGCTATTAAGGCTAAGACAGTGGATTTATCAGAGTACATCAAGGTGAGTTATTCAGGATATGATGGATATGGAACAGCTACGTACAGTGTAGACCATGAGGGTTTAGAAAAAGCATTTATTAAAGCACAAGAAAAAAATTCAAAAGCTAAGGAAACAGAAAAATTATATATTGCATCAGCATTAACATATATGGTTTCTGTAGAACTTTCAAAGGATGATGAATTAGCTAATGGAGACAAGATTGAAGTTAGTATAGAGATATCAGATGATATTTATTTGGAAACAGCAGATATTATAGCTGAAAAAGTGGAATATAGCGTTGAAGTAAAAGATCTTAAAGAGGTTACAAAGATAAATTTATTTGACTACATAGAAGTAACATTTGATGGTATAGATGGTGATGTTACCGCAACTATCAAGAATACAGCTACAGATGAATTTCTTTCTAGTGTATATTTTGATTATACATCAAGATGGTATCTTAGTGTAGGAGATAAGGTTACAGTAACAATATATGATTCTGAAATTAGTAATGCATTAGAAAAAGGGTATGCATTTACTGAAACAAGTAAGGATTATGTAGTTTCAGGGGTAGATTATTATACTAATGATTTTGATGAGCTTAGTGATGATGTTGTTACACAAATGAATACTAAAGCAGAAGATATTATTTCAGAATATTTTGAAGATTACTCTAATATTGATGCAAGCAATATAAAACTTGTAGGAAGCTATTTTCTTGTAAATGAAGAAAAAAGTGATTGGTATTATTCTCAAAATTACTATTATCCTGTCTATTCAGTTGATGTTACTAGTAGTAATGGAAAGTTTGAAACAACAACAATTTATTGTACTGTAGAAATATATAGCATATTGAATAAAACATCAGGAGATGTGACATTTAAAAATGCGACTACAATTTCTGGATATACTGACCTAAAATCATCGGCATTTTACAGTGTAAGAGGATATAATAGCCTTGACGAAGTATTAGAAAAATGTGTTACCGAAAGAAGCGGTTCTCTAAAACTTGAAAGTAAAATAGGAGATGTAAAATAATCATAAGCTTTATAATAATGCCACCTAAATAGTTATCTGTCTTTAGGTGGCATTGCTAATATGTTATAATGTAGAATAGTGGTAAAATTTTAGTGAGGGTATTTGTAAAAGGAAGGGTTGAAAAAATGGAAGAGATTAAATATGCTAAAGTACAAGAAACACAAATGAGGAATAGTAATGTAAAAAAAAGAATTATTGCAGGAATTATTGTTTTAACTGTAATTGTTGTAACAGTTATTGTGACTATAATAGTGATATCAGGTATTAATAAAGACAAAGATAATAAGGCAAAGACAGTGGATTTATCAGAGTACATTGAGGTGAATTATTCAGGATATGATGGATATTCAAGAGCTACATACAGTATTGACCGTGATGGTTTAGAAAAAGCATTTATTGAGGCGCAAGAAAATTCTAATATTAGTGATACAGAAAAAGCATACAATGCATTAGCGTTAACATTTATGACCTCTGTAAAACTGTCAAAGAGTAGTAAATTGGCTAATGGAGATAAGATTGAAGTTAGGGTAGAGATATTAGATGATGATTATTTGAAAACAACAGATATTATAGCTGAAGAAGTAAAATATAGTGTTGAAGTAAAAGATCTTAAAGAGGTTTCAAAAATTAATTTATTTGACTACATAAAAGTAACATTTGATGGTACAGATGGTGATGTTATAGCAATTATTGAAAATACATCTACAGATGAATTTCTTTCGGGGGTATATTTACTTTATACAGAAACATGGTATCTTAGTATAGGGGATAAGGTTACAATAACGATATTTGATGATGATGTTAATTATGCATTAGAAAATGGATATGAATTTACTGAAATAAGTAGGGATTATGTGGTTCCAAAAGTGGATTCTTATACTAAGGCTTTTGGTGAGCTTGATGATGATATTGTTACACAAATGAATACTAAAGTAGAAGATATTATTTTGGAATATTTTGAAGAGTATTTTAATATCAGTGCAAGTAATATTAAGCTTGTAGGAGGTTATTTTCTTATAAATGAGTTAAAAGATGAGTGGCGTTATCATAATTACTATTATCCTATTTATTCAGTGGATGTTACTAGTAAAGATGGAAAGTTTGAAAAAACAACAATATATTGTACTGTAGAAATATACGATATATTGAATAAAGTATCAGGAGAAGTGACATTTGAAAATGGAACTTCAATTTTGGGAGTTACAGATTTAGAAATAAGGTCATTTTTCAATGTTAGTGGGTTTAACAGCCTTGACGAAGTATATAAACATTGTGTTACTGAAACCAGTAGTTATCTAAAACTCGAAAGTAAATTAGGTGACATAAAATAGAAAAGAAATTAGTTGTTGGAGGAATAAAATATGACAGAAATACTATGTTCTACAGGGGACGTTATTGTATGAAAAATAGTATGAGTGGCTCTGGAAAGAGCAACATATTAGGCATTTTCATGTTAATGATTATGGCGGTGGGTACATGGAATGGGGGAAATTAAAGACATTGCCTATTGATGAGGGTCATATTGATTTTGATAGATTCTTTGATTTTATTAATAAAGTGATGAAATATGATGGTACTTTTACAGTGGAAGCAACAGCTTTTAATGAAAATGGTATAGTTGATATAGATATGCTTAATAGATGTTTTTTTAAAATAAGACAATATATATATTGCCTAACTAATATATACAAAAAACAAATAGGAAAGACGGTTGTAAGATGTCTTTCCTATTTGATTTATAGCTTCTTTTTTTCTTTGCAAGGCAGCTTATTTTCATTCATTTTACTACCTCCATCTGCAATAAGTTTTCTTTGTTAAAAAATTCATTTAGTATTTTACTTTCAATTTTTTTAGATTCACTTAAAAGATTAATAATAGCCATTCGCTTATTACAAATGGAAAAGTCTTAAAGTATAAACAATTGTTAAAAAACAATGTCAATCATTAAAAAAAGATTGACAAAAAAAATATATTATGTTATTTTGATATTAAATGGGAGAGCAAGGTATGAAGGTGTTAGTTACTAAAATAGCAAGACTTTAGTAGGTTCTCCAATAAGGGAGTGTCTATTAAAGTCTTTTTTGCATATTGTGTAATCATAGAATAAAGGTAATATTAGTAATACAAGATATTATAAAAAAATAATGATTTAACTATAAAAATGGTAGAATCATATATATAAAAATATATAGAAGAGAGGTGAAAAGAAGAACTTTGGGAAGAGAAGGAGGTGAAAAAAAGAGTATTTGTTGAAGAATGTTATAAGTTAAAAAATTTACTATGATATGAAAGGAAAATTAAGATGGAGAAATTAAAAAAAATATGTTGTATAATTTTAACAGCACTTGTTATACTTTTAAGTATAGCAGAAGCTACCACGACTGTTTATGCAGGACAATATGATTACATAAATGACTCGGAAGAGTATGAGTATTATAATGAAATCGGAGCAACGTTGGGGTACTTTGGGTATGATTCTAATGAATCGATATATTGTTCCCAAATACTTGATGTTGCTACGGAAGGAAAAATAGAAGAAACAGCAATGATGGTATTTGAAGGTGATGAGACTATAGGTATATTAACGAAGCAGGTCATAGATGATGATATATTGTATAGTTTTGTTTATAGTGATTTTGTGGAATTAGATGAAATTGTAGATGAGGGAAAAGAAATTATCTTGATAAATAGTGAGGACAAATTAGTTTATGTATCTGACGATAATGTTGAGATTTTGATAGATAGCAGTATAGAGAATCATATGGAAACACCAAATAATATTATTGAAAAGTTTGAAAAAAATCAAATAAAGGGAGTAAAGGTAAAAAAAGAGAAATTACCAAAAGAAGTTTCGCTCGAAATAGATGAAAAATATGATGTTAATAACATAGAAACGCAGTCCAATAGTGACACCAGTCAGAAAAAGAATATTGTTACAAATCATTTTTATGTTAATGATAGATATCATTCAGCTTATTATCAATTAAATGTGCCTTATGTAAAAAATGATAATAATGGTTTGGAAGGCAAAGATAAAAAAGGACTTTGTTGGGCAGCCACAGGTGCAAGTTTATCAAGATATTTTAAAAAAACAGATTTTGATACATATGACATATTTGCAAAATTAAAAATAAGATATGGTGGTATTCCTATAGGTACAACAGGTTGGTATTCAAGAATGTTTGATATGTTGGGACTTCGATATGAAGAAAAGAACAGAAAATTATCATATAATGAGGTTATTGAAAGTTTAAGTAAAGGTAGACCAATAGATATGTTATTATCTAGATATGAGAATGGAGAGTTTGTATATGGTCATTCAATAATTTTATGTGGAACATTTGTTTATCTAGGAGATTCTAAATACTATTATGTTTATGTAGATTCAAATGTAAAAGGTTATGTTGTTAATTCAATAATACCATCTACAAAGGATACTGCTACAGGAACAACATTTTATTATACAGATGGAACCGATTTGTATAATAATTGGTACTATAGTTATATGGTATTTAAATAGGAGGTAGGAAAATGAAAAAAACTTTTTTTAGTATGTTATGTATAGCTATATCATGTGTTATATGCTCATGTGGGAGTATAGATACAAGCAAATCTAATGGAGAAGAAAAAACAAATACTGTCACAGGTGTTTTACGTTCTATCAGAGATAGATATGTAGAAAATGATTTTGAAGATGGACCTGATATGGCAGAAATGACCATAAGAGTAGATGGATCAAATAAAGAAAGTAGCACATATGTGATTTACTATACAATTAATAATGGAGTAGGTGTACCGCATGATACACATCATGCTATTGGAGATGCAATTGAAATTGAATATGAAGGAGAACTTGAAGAACTCGGAGAAGAATTTGGAGAAGAACATGGTAAGATAATGAAAGAGGGAGATAAATGGTATAGAGTAAATAATCCGGTTTATGTTAGATTAATAGAAAGAGGAGAAGACTAATTAATATAAATGTTATTAGTAAAGAAATAGCGTGGCAGTTTAAAGACTACTACGCTATAGTTCTTTTTAAAGTGGAGTTTTGTCTAATGTTATCTATTTTTGTGTATGGGACAAGTAAATGCTACCTCGATACTTAGCAGGTGTCATGCCCACATTTTTTCTAAATTGTCTGTAAAAGTGTACTTCATTATTATATCCGCATAAATAAGCAATATCTTCAATTGACTCAGTCGTTCCAACCAATAACTCTTTAGCATATTCAATACGCATAGAAATAATATCATTACGAAAAGAAATACCAAAATACTGAGTGTAAAGATGTTGAAAGTAAGAGCTGCTGATATCCATAGATTTAGATATATCCTCTAAAGATACCTTGGAATTTGGATTTGCCTTAATACGAAGGCGTAACTCTTGCATTTTCTCATGGTAAGGACTATATTCAATACCAGTTTCGCTATCTTCCAAGTGATTTATTAATATATGCATTAGCATATCCACGTTATTATCACGATATTCCTTTGAAGCATAATTAGATTCCCAAAGAATTTGCTGGATATAAGTAGCAATTCTAGTTGTATTACTTAATGTAATAGGTTTATTTAAAATATCCTTTGAAAAAGGAATATCCATTTCTGAACAATCAAAGTGTAGCCAATCATCCATGTAAGGAGCATTTGACGCATAGTATTGGTAAGGAGTATTTTTATCAACTATTATAATCTGATTAGGCAATACTTCAAAAGACATTTCACGGATTTTAAAGTTTGACTTAGTTCGGACAAAAAGTAAAAGATATTCACTAATACCATTAGGTCTATTCATTTTAAATGGGGCAGGATGATTCGTATAACATCCTCCAACAGAAACAGTATACATAGTTCGCCTCCTATTTTTTAACGAGATTTTTAGCAGAATAGGTTAGTTATTTGTATGATAATATATTGTTTTGGAGTTGTCAAATGATATATACTTAGCATAAAGAAAAGACAGGTTAACAAGTTTGATAGGAGAAACAGATATGAGTGAATTGTGTTTAAAGATAGTAGATAATGATAAAAAAATAATTGCTAGTAAATTTGGTGAGAAAGAAGTAAATCTTGTCTATTATGGAGTGTATGAAGAGGGTACAAGGATTGTTTTGGAGATGTCAGAAAAGAATACATTTTACTGGGTTAAGCTAGATGATGCTGTGGATAAAGCATTATTATATATTACAGGCAATGTAGAATACATAATCCCATTTGGAGAAAAAAGAATTAATATTTCGCCAAAAGCTTATACCGGAGACAAACATGTATTAAATGTACGTAAGGCATATTCATTTGAGCTTGAGGGATATCAAAAATTATCCTTCAATCCATATGACCAACATGGTGAGGTAACAGCATTCCCACACGCGTCAGCAAATGTAGAGACAAGAGGTGAATCTGTATTTGCAGCTATGAATGCGATAGATGGCTATACAGTTTCACATAGTCACGGAGAATGGCCATTTGAATCATGGGGAATTAATCAAAATCCTAATGCAGTATTTAGGTTAGATTTTGGTAGAAAAGTGGAAGCAAATCGTTTGGTGTTATATACAAGAGCAGACTATCCACATGATAATTGGTGGGAAAAGGTAACAATAAGATTCTCTGATGGAAGTAAGATGGTGCTTGATTTAGTAAAAACAGGAGAAGCACAGATATTTGAGTTTGAAAAAAGTTACATTGAGTGGCTGGAGCTTGGAGAATTAATTAAGGCAGATGATCCATCACCATTTCCAGCATTAACACAAATAGAAGTATATGGAAAATGCAAAAAAAATTAAGGAGAAGAAAAGAATGGATGAATTAAAATGGGCAGAGGAAACAGCAGAGAAAATTAAAAGAAAGCTAAAGGTTACAGCAGAGCGAAATAAAGAAAAGATTCCCTATACAACAGAAAACGGACACTTTGATGATATGTGTGAAAAGAACATTATCTGGTGGACAAATGGATTTTGGGGTGGCATTATGTGGCAGTTATATAATGCAACAAAAGATGAGATGTTTCGTGAAATAGCACAGGAAAACGAAGAAAGGTTAGATAGGGTATTAATGGATGCACAAGGTCTTGACCATGATAACGGATTTAAGTGGCTTCCTACAGCAGTAGCAAATTATAAAATATCAGGTGATCAAAAATCACGTAATAGAGGACTCTTAGCAGCAAACAATCTAGCAGGAAGATTTAATCCGGTAGGCAATTTTATCCGTGCCTGGAATGATGGTGGAGATGGAAATACAGCAGGCTGGGCTATTATTGACGGTATGATGAATTTACCTCTTTTATATTGGGCATCTAAAGAAATCAACGACCCTCGTTTTAAACAAATAGCCATGATACACGCAGATATGGCAATGAAATATTTTGTAAGAGAAGATGGTTCAGTAAATCATATAGTAGAATTCAATCCGGAAACAGGAGAATTTGTTAGAACATATGGCGGACAAGGCTACAAAGAAGGCTCTACTTGGACTAGAGGGCAAGCTTGGGCAGTCTATGGATATGCATTAAGCTTTATAAATACTAAAAAACCAGAATATTTAGAAACAGCAAAGAAAACAGCAGATTATTTTATAGCAAATATACCAGAAAGTGGATTTATACCGGTAGATTTTTGCCAACCAGAAGATTGTAAGCTGGAAGATTCTACCGCAACAGCTATTGCAGCTTGTGGTTTAATAGAAATTTCAAAGCTTGTTGTGGATGAAGAAAAGGATAAATATTATAATGCAGCTATAATGTTACTACAAAAGCTCGATAGTGAAAGAAGTAACTGGAGTGACGAACAGGATAATATTTTAGAAAAATGTACAGCAGCATTCCACGATAAAAAGCATGAATTTGCTATTATATATGCAGATTACTATTTTATTGAGGCAATATTTAAATTAACAGGAGAAGAATTGTTTATTTGGCAATAATTTGGAGGTGTAGCAATGATATTTGAACCAAAATCATATGATTATAATTTAAGTCCCTATACAGGACTTACAAGAGATAGCTGGCTGGAGGCTTGTAAATATTTATTAAAGGGTATTTTTGATAACCTTGAATCTATTCACAGCCCCGTAGTAGTGCCAAGAAAAGAAAATGAGGTTACTTATCCACATAAAAGCTCCACGGGTGAACTTAGAGAAGCTGAGGAAAGAGCAGGATATTTTGAAGGGCTAGCAAGGTCGTTTTTTATTGCAGCTCCTTTAATACACGAAAACCCTGATACGAAAATAAATGATTATAATATTAGAGATTACTATAAAGAACAGGTACTTAGAGCTTGCACGCAGGGGGATAGTAACAGTGTTGGCAGTTATAAACAGCTACAAGACTTGTTAGGTGATGATCCTTCAAGGGCATTTCAACAAACAGTTGAAACCTGTGCATTAGTAGTGTGTTTATGGATGTGTAAGGAAGAAATATGGGATACATATGAAAAGTCGAAAAAAGATTTAATAGCTGAGTTTTTATCTGGATTTGCTCACGGAAATACAGTGCCTCAAAACTGGCGATTGTTTAATATGCTTGTATTAGCGTTCTTGCATAATGAGAATTATAAAATAGATGAAGATATTATGAGAGACCACGCTCAAAATATCCTTAATTACTACGCAGGAGATGGCTGGTATCGTGATGGCCATTCATTTGATTATTATTCTTGTTGGGCTTTTAATGTTTATGCACCTATTTGGAATCAGTGGTATGGCTATAAAAAAGAGCCCTATATTGCAAAGAAATTTGAAGAAAACTCAAATAAATTAATGGAAACATATGCAGACTTCTTTGATAAAGACGGTTTTACAAATATGTGGGGAAGAAGTAATATATATAGAAATGCAGCAACAAGCCCATTTGACGGAAATATGTTACTTGAAAATTATACAGCAAACCCAGGCTTATCAAGACGTATAGCATCAGGCTCACTACTCCAATTTTTTACAAGAGAAGATGTTTTATTTAAAGGTATTCCAACACTTGGTTTTTATGGACAATTCACTCCATTAGTACAAGGCTATTCATGTGCAGAATCACCTTTCTGGCTTGGAAAAGCCTTTATATGCTTACATTTACCTGCAGACCATCCATTTTGGACTGAAAAAGAAAATAATGGTACTTGGGAAAAGCTTTCTAAAAATGAAGTAAAAGAAACCGTGTTAAATGGACCGGCACTTTGCTTTACAAATCACGAAGCCAATGGAGAAACAATACTTCGTAGCGGAAAAGTGGTTAAGAATATAAATGATGAACACGGTATGTGGAATTACTCAAAGCTTAGCTATAATAGCAAATATCCTTGGGAATCAGCGCCGGCAAAGGATATAGAGGCTCAACAGTATGTACTTAAGGATTTAACCTCAGGTTACTATGAAAAATGTAATGTAACATTTTGGAATGGCAGCAGAGATGGAGTACTATATCGTAGACAATTCTTTAATTATGAATTATGGAAGGAATCTATGTGGATGCAGGCGATAAGCCTTGCGGATTTTCCGGTGGCAAACGGTATTATAAGAGCAGATAAGATTAGGCTTTACCGTAGACCGATATCCCTAAGCCTTGGCGCTTATGGTTTTCCTGATAATGGAACACAGATTATAAGAAAAGAAAACGAAAATGCAAAAGCTATTGTATTAAAAGGTCACGATTTTACAGGCAGAGAAAAACAGCTTGCAATGACTATATACGATGGATGGGATAGCATTGACGTGATAAATAGTAATGGTACAAATCCTGATTCGGAAAAATCTATTATAGTTTATGGAAAGACTACAAAGCATAAACAGTACGGATATGAGCCATATGTAATGGTGTCGCAGGTCATTACAAAGGAAAGCCTTGAAGACTTTACAGATGAAGAAATTTTCCCTATAAAAGCCATAAATTACACTGATAAAGAAAAGTGCGGTGGATATGGACCTATAGAAATAGTGTTAAAGAATGGAATTATAAAGAAAATTGAGTTTGAAGGAATGGAAGCAAACTTACAATTATAAAATATTATTCCGAAGCAATTTTTTGGAAAACCCGACCAATGATATTTGCCATTTCCACAGGTGATTCCCTATGATCATTGTTAATCCAACGTTTAATCATTTGGAATACACCATAAAAAATCAAGTCCTGTATGTAGATAAGCTCATTTGGTTTATTAACGGAGATACTTCTATTTATGCCCTGATAAACTGATGGCAGGTTAAAAAGCCGCATAGGAAAATTAGGGTCAACATTTGCATTAATCAATAATTTAAAAATTTTTGAATTATCTTGAGCGAAAGTCAGAATGTTAATTAAGCATTCAAGATTGTTTGGTATACTATCATTCAAAGAAAGCTTTCGCTCAATTTGTTCAAGCAATTCATTTTCAACCTCCATTAAAAGGTCATATTGTGAGCCATAATACTTATAAAATGTAGACCTGTTAATATCAGCATGCTCGCATAATTGTCTTATTGTAATTTTATGTATGTCCTCTGTATTAAGTAATTCTAATAAACTTTCAGCTAAAATTTTTTTAGTGATTTTAACTCTTCTATTGTCTTTATGGTTCATAATTACATTAACCTTTCTTAAAAAAAAAATAAAAATCCAACACTTTTATTGAATGTGTTTATTTTATAACCATTTTTTTAAATCAGTTGGTTGAAAAAACAACACATGT
>JAVBUL010000118.1:0-9622 GCA_031555415.1 Lachnospiraceae bacterium
AATAATAACTTAAAAACATTTCATACGAATAATCCTTAACTGTTTCACTCAAGTATTCATAATAGTAATCAAGCAAAGGCTGTGCATTCTTTTTATCCGGTTCAATGTGCAAAGCAATAAGCATTGCCAAATCCTCTGTACACAAACCTCTTCTTACAGCTTGTAATCCTGTAAATTTAATATCTCTATCATCAGATTTTGACATTAATGTTTGTCCTGGGTGTAAATCTCCATGTACAATAGTTGTATTTTTCTCGGGGCAAAATCTAGTATCGACAAGTTTTACATATTCTGTTTTTAAATACTCCAATGCTTGTTCAAAATACTCCAATTGTTCTTTTGTAATATGATTCTCAAATATCTCCCACTTCTTTGGAATCTTACCTTTTTCTTCATCTTTTTTATACTTTTTAAATGGCTTCTCCATTGCATTATGAATCCATGCAAGCATATTTTCTTTTGCCTCATGGTGCCATAAAAGTTCAAGTTTTCCAAAGGCTTCTTTGTTTTCCCAAAATGTACTGTGATAATTTGCAACTGCACGTAATATAGCGTGATAATTTCCTCTTATTATTTCACCGTCTTGATTATCTTCGTCAAAACTATATCCTCTTATATAATCTTCACTCAAATCATCAAGTAAAACTAATTTTTTATTATAGTCAATATGATATATTTGTGGAATTTCATTAATATATCCATTTAGAAAAGCATATGAATTAAACTCATCCGGTCTTTTATGATAAATTAATTCTATAAGATTTAATTCTTTATCTAATGAATTAATTTTAATCTTCGTAGATATTCTACCATCTGCCCTTGAAGTTTTTTCTCTTTCTATTGTGAAATCTTTTATATCATGCACATTTAATATTGCATCCTCAATTTCGTTATCGCTTAATCCTATGTCATTTTTTTGCTTTATTTGATCTTCTAACTTATTAACTACATACTTTGCAATATGTTCTGCCTGTTGCTCAATAACGGTTGTCTTTTCTCTTTCGATTACTTCATCTGATACATATGCTGACATTATTATTTCATCAATTGTACATCCAAATATCTGAGATAATGCTGGTAACAGTGATGTATCCGGCAATGTATGTCCATTCTCCCATTTGCTAATGGCTTGTGGAGAAACATTGAGCATATTTGCCAGCCTTTCTTGTGAATATCCAGCCTTTTTTCTTAATGATGCAATTTTAATACCTACTTTACTTGTGTCTAACATAATAAACATCCTTTCTAAGAATTAGTTTTTTAATTCTTGCAAAGTTCGGCTTTAGCCGAATCTTTTTTTATTCTGATATGTTTATTGTATCAATAAATATACACAGAGAACATATCAAAAAAAGTAAGTGATGTTAACTTGCAGTTTCTAAAAAATGTCGCAAAAGATTCGTCTAATTTGATGTGGTTTGCTTTCTATTTATTATGGCAACAGCTTGATTACCCAGTTCGTTAAATCTTTTATCTACTAATTCTTTTTCATATCCCACTATGCCATTACTTTGATAAGGGTCATTAAAATAGTAATTATCCTCATCATAACCTATAAAAACCAAACAATGCTCTCCTGCAATCCAATCAAATGTTTCGTTCTCTGAAATATTCCATGTAGTTCCCTTTTGGGTTTGTTTCATATTCATGCTAGCCCAAAACAAAACAGGAATATCATTATTAATATAAGTACCAATCAGGTTCTCAATACTTGTTCCTGTAAGATTCACTGCTTCCATTGAACCTAACAGATACTTGTTAAGTGCATTAACAATAACAGGTGCGTAACATCCATATGAATTAGAGTTTCTCGGATCTCCGATAAATGCCTTGTCTGGATGAGGAGCATAAAATACGCCATTTTTCCAATAATAATCTTGCTTCTCTAAATACAAATCAATAAAAGTATCTACTGAAATATCATACTCAAAATAGTTCAAAAGCATAACAGCACTTACACTTTCACATCCTGTGGGATATTTATCCTCTTGACTTAAGTATGGAACCTCTAATCTTTTTTCTAAAAAAATCTCGAAAATACTCTCTGTTTTCTGCTCTGCGTCTTGATTTATCTCATCAGTTTGAAATCTAAACACCTCATCTACAGCATTCTTTTCTGTTTCACACTCAATATTGCTTACTCCATTTCTTAATACTTTTCCAAAATAAATAAATACTGTAATCCCAATAATAACTGTAATAAAAACAAATACTAGCCCTCTTCTATTTTGTTTCATCATTTGAACCCCTTCGTCTGTGATAATATTATTATTACATTGGCCACGAAAAGAAGTCCTCATAAAAATGTAAAAAAAATGTAAGGCTTATTTTTCTAAACGATATCCAACCTTTGGTATTGTCAAAAGTTTGTTTTTAAGATTTAATTTTTTTCTAAGCTGTTGTACATGAATATCAACAGTTCTTGTTTCTCCCTCAAATCCATATCCCCATACTGATGCCAAAAGACGCTCTCGGTTTATAGCATAGTCTATATTTTGTATAAAATATATCAATAAATCGAACTCCTTCGGTGTTAATGATATATTTTTACCATTGTCTGTAACTATATGCTTTTCTATATCCACTACTATATCTTGATAATTTAGTGTACTGCGAACATTCTGCCTACGGCGAAGTACAACTTCAATTCTAGCAAGCAGCTCTATTGTTTCAAACGGTTTAGTTATGTAATCCTCTGCTCCTAAACGCAGTCCTTTTACTTTATCAAATACATTCCCCATAGCTGTAACGAAAATAACCGGAATATCTCTTTTTCCAATATGCTGTATTATCTGAAACCCATCCAGCTCCGGAAGCATTATATCAAGTAAAATCAAATCGAAATCCTCATTAAGAATTCTATCAACAGCTTGTCTGCCATTTGAACAAATAGTTCCCTTTCGTCCCCCCACTTCAAGCATTTCGTATATCATTTTTGAAATGCTGTCTTCGTCTTCAATAATTAATATCTCACCCTTCATATACTTTAGTACCCTTCCTCATTTATTGCTAAAACTTGTAAATTAATCTAGTAGTTGCTTATGGGTGTAACAACTGGTTTTCCTTCAGTATCTAATAATGGTGACAATCCCCCTGCATAGCCACTTGCATGAAAGATATAGTTTACTCCTGTTTTTTTATCCACCCATATTTCAGTAATATTTAACTGACCTTGTGAATATGTTTTTTCGAATCTATTATTGTTTTTCCTCACAGTTTTACTCTCCTTTCAAATTTGGTTTGTTTGTATTTAAAGTCTATGAACATAAAATGTCGTTGTAACAACCGAATTATCCATCAACCTAGATAAAATATGCCCATCTTATTAATATAAATAATAATATCAAAAACATATTCAAAGAGCAACCCTTAGCTTTTTATTTAAGCATATTCGTTATTTTCCCTTTTTGCTTTAGATTGACACTAAAGATATAGAATGATAAAATATAATTCATAGAGATCAATAAGCGTTATATATAAAGGAAAAATAATGAAACTAAATACAAAATTTTTTTTGATTACAATATTAATACTTTCTATTTTAAGCTTTTCTCCAAATGCTTTTGCTATTGAGGAAACATCCACGGTTAAGGTAGCTATGAGCGAAGATGAGTCAATAATAGTTGAGCGTATATTGTATACCGCTTTAAAGCTTAACGGATATCAAATGGTTACAAAAACTGCTGGTATGCGTACAATGGTAAACGATGCTAATTATGGCGATGCAGCTATTGTACCCGCACAAACCATTGGGCTAGATGAAGAATATACAAATTTAATAAGAGTTCCTGTTCCTATATCATATGTAGAAACCAATGCTTATACACGCAGTGATGATTCATATGATTTTTCAGATTGGAGTGATTTAACAGGATTAAGATTAAGTCACTGTTGGAAAAACCTATATATAACAAAAAATGTGCCTCGTGCAGGGGCTTCTGAAATAGTTGTGTTAAATGAGTATGATGACTTGTGGCAATCATTGCTTACGAATGAAACGGATGTTGCTGTCATTCCTAATTTAACCGGATTTGTTCGCATAGTTCCTGATGGTGTAGAGCTTGCGGGTGTTATAGAGCGAGAACCTAGATATACATATGTAAATAAAGATTATGCTTATCTTGTTCCTCTTCTCACGAAAGCATATGAAGAAATGAACAATGATGGAACGATGGACAAAATTCGTAACAGCGAACAAAGCGGTGAAAAGCAAATCGTGTTACATATTAGCTCTTACAATTCACAAACTGAATGGGAAAACAGTGAGATAAATGCTATACGTAAATCTTTAGAATTAAATTTAGATATTGAATACATAAACTTAAATTTAAATGCCCGACAAACTAATAACAGTATAAACATAAACAGAATTATAGAAAATACTATTCGTACAAATTTTATAGAACGAAATCCTGATCTTATTATTGCCTCAGACAATGATGCTCTTGAATTTGTGCTTAACAATTACTATATGCTATTTCCAAAAGTGCCCGTTGTTTTTTGTGGTATTAATGATTTTGATACTTCTATGCTACATGGTTTTGAGGAGTATGTAACCGGTGTAACTGAATCAGAATCCTTTAATGAAACCTGTGAGGAGATGTTGAGGCTTTATCCAGAAACAAAGCGTATATATATTTTAAATGACTATACAAACTCCGGGCTAAAATGGCGTGATACTCTTCAACAAAAGATAGATGCATGTGATTTTTCCATAGAATTTGAATTTAACGAGAATGATAGCCTAACTGAAATTTTAGAGGATATTCGCAGCTTCGATTCTGATACCTTAGTTTTATTGGGCACGTATTTTCTTGATAGTAAAAATACGTTTTATTTAGAAAAAGAAATACAGGAGCTTGTTTCCTCAGCATCAGAAAATCCTGTTTTTTGTTTAGCCGATTCATATAATGGGCATGGAACATTTGGAGGCAGAGTATCTGTTGGTGTTGCTCAAGGTCGAATTGCCGGTGAAATGGCAAATGATATTCTTAATGGCAAAAATCCTTCTGAAATCCCAATAATAATGGACTCAGATTCTCTTAATCAATGGCAGTTTGACTATACTGTTGCTAAGGAATATGGTATAAACACAAGTTCTTTGCCAGAAGGTCACGAGGCTATAAACCGCAAGTTATACATATGGGAAACAAATACATTAGAGTTCAAGCTGATTTTAACAGCTGTGGGCTTTTTTATAGTTATTATAATTATATTGACTTTATTCTTGAGGCTGATGCGTAAAAAAAATAAAAATTTACTAGAAATACAAAGTCATCTGCATTCAGCTGAAGAGTTAAACGAGGTTATGTCAACTGCCGCTGAAAGGGAACGAGAAGCTAATTTGCTAAAAAGTCTATTTTTATCAAACATGAGCCATGAGATACGAACTCCTGTGAATGCTATTACTGGTATGACCATAATCGGAAAATCCTCAACAGATGCCAAAAAGAAAGATTATGCATTTGATAGAATTGAAAATGCATCGACACATTTACTTGGTGTCATTAATGATATTCTTGATATGTCTAAAATTGAAGCAGATAAATTCGAGCTATCAAACACAGATTTTGATTTTGAAAAAATGATTCAAAAACTTGTTGATATTATTAATTTTCGTGTAGAAGAAAAAATGCAGCACTTTACAGTTTTTATTGATAATGATATACCAAAAATGCTAAATGGTGATGATCAACGACTTTCACAGGTTATTACAAACCTGCTTTCAAATGCAGTTAAATTTACACCCGAGAATGGCTCTATACGACTTGAGGCTAAACTGTTAAATAAGGAAAATGATATATATACTTTAAGAATTGAGGTTACCGATACAGGCATAGGTATTGATTCTAAAATGCAATCTCGCCTATTTGAAGCTTTTGAACAAGCCGATATTAACACTACTCGTCAGTTCGGAGGGTCAGGTCTTGGGCTTGCCATATCAAAACGTATTGTAGAATCGATGGGTGGCAGTATATGGATAGAATCAGAACTTAATAAGGGATCTAAGTTTATATTTACTGTTCAAACAAAACTTGGTACATCAGAAATTTCCTCTGACACTACCACTGTGCAACCGATAGATGTATGTTTTAAAGGATACAGTATACTTTTAGCAGAAGATATAGAAATCAACAGGGAGATTATTATTGCCCTTTTAGAATCGACCCAATTAGAAATTGATTGTGCCAAAAATGGAGTTGAGGCGGTTAAAATGTTTAGTGATACACCAAGTCGCTATGATTTAATTCTAATGGATGTACAGATGCCCGAAATGGATGGATTGGAAGCAACTCGCCGTATACGTTCTCTTGGTTTTGAGAAAGCTACTGAAATACCAATCATCGCTATGACAGCTAATGTTTTTCGTGAGGATGTTGAAAAATGCTTAGAGGTAGGCATGAATGCTCATTTAGGTAAACCTTTGAATATTGAAGAAGTCTATAAAAAATTGCAGAATTATTTAAAATAAAGTCTTTAAATAATTCTGCACTATATTCTTCCGGGGCTTCTCCTCTCATGCCACCAGCAAACCCTTTAAAATTAGGGCAAAATTCACGATTAATAATATCATTTTCTTTAACTAACTCGCTTTGATTATCTTTACTGTTCCACACAAGAATGACCTTACCTTGACTCTTTAGTATCCTTTGACATTCCAACTTGAAATTAACTCTGTCAAGCACTTCTCATATCATTAAAAACAATATTAACCACTGCTATTTCTTTTCTCCTAATTCAACCAACCTTATATAATGAGGGATATCCTCGGTATTCGGTTTAAACTTAAATGCAGGAGCACAACACCCACAACGCCAATAATCCTTGCCTTCAAACTTATAACCAACCCCTTTATCACATGGTCTATTATCACAACCCTTATCACCAAATCTAAAAATCTCTTTTACAGATTCAGGACAACTTTCAAGATATTCAAGGCACTTAGTTACATTTCTTATTCTAAGTAGTAAAAGCATTTTTTCAGTTTCTGATACATTATGCTCAATATCAAAGCTTCTTGATACCATTCTAAAAGAATAGGGAGCTTTTGAATCCATGACTTTTTGACTCGCATAATATGCAAGTCCATGACATTCTACTCCACCATATGACTTACGATACAGACCTCTTTCCATAAGAGTTTCATCCATTTTATAGACAAATTCTTTTTCCTTTTCTGTTATAACCCTATCTGCTACATCATCCGCACCGTATCCATAATTAGCAGTATTAATATCATCTTGAAATAATCTAAAATGGCAACACAAAAAGTCTTCAAGTCGACTTGTGTTATAAGCTTTTTCTGCCATTAATTTAAGCACAAGCAAAATATTAAAGTTATCAGGATATGTTATATAGACATTATTCGTAGCTATTTTATAGTTCTTTAGTCCTTCAAAAATAAAACCATAGTCCTCTAATTTCCTAAAGAGAATATGTGCATTTTTAACCGGATTATATAGTAAAGACCCCTCTCCACCTTTCTTATGTACAGAAATATTTTTGTATTTATCTACAGAAACCAAAATACCCTGATTTTGAGCTTCACCACAATTCATCAAATGAAATAACAAGATGAATGGACGATATACCGAAACACTTGCATCACGCCATTGTTTAGAAAAAACACGATATTGCCCTTTTTCATATAAAGGCGCACCGAACTCCTCCGGACAATTTGCAATATCACCATAGATATTTGTATAAAGCAAGTTAATTTCAGTAAAAGCGGATTTTATTTCTTTTTCACTATCATTTAGTGTAAAATCAGAATGAATTTTGTAATCATCTGGTATACGTATTACCTCATCCTGACGTAATTTTGCCCATTCTGTCACCCAATATTGATTCATTATTTTACTTTCCTTTCTGTTGCTTATCTAAAACTAATAACTTCACATAATAATCCACATCATCCGAATTATATATCAATGGGACAAATACATCTTCAAACGAACATTTCCTATACTCAATATCATCTACATGCCAAATCACACGAAATCGGCATTTTTCATCTGTAGCACCTTGAAAAGTACAACCCGGACGGCAACTTGTTCTTTTAAACATGTTCTTAATATGTTCCGGTAGGGATTGAATATAATCACTATATAAATCCATGTTTTTCAACTTCATACCAACAAATAGCTTTCGATTATCAGATTGACATTCAACTGTATAATTTTTATCTTTATCATTTTTATAATATCTCATCCGATACTCAGAAGCTGTTGAATATGAATAACCATTTTGGGTAAGTCCAAGATGCAGTTTTTCAAAAAAGTTTTTTTCATCTCCATCTAAATAGGTTAAATAATCAAGAAAATCTTGATTTTCAGGGATCAATACAGGGTCAATCAGTAACTTATAGTCTAATTTTTCCAGTCCTTCATTAAGCTTCCTTGTTGCATTAGAAGGAGAATTATAATCTCCAATTACAGTCATGATGTAACTTTTTAACACCTTTATTATGTTTTTGTTTTCAGGGAAAGACAAAATGTATGTTTCAGCTTTTTTGTCAAACTTCCCATTTTGCAATCCTTCAAATATAAATCCAAAATCCTTTAATTTATTTATAATTTGAACAGGACTTTTTACTTTGTTACCTCCAACCCATTTGATTTTTGTATTCTCTGCATATAAACTAGGATTAATCACTAAAACGTCTTCTGAAATTTCACCTGCCATGCATAAGTTGTAAAACAACATCATAAGCCATGACACCGAGCCTTTACTTTTGCCAGTAATTTGAGAAACACCAAATCCCTGTACCTCAAGACTTGTACAAATCAAACCATATTCTTCAGGATTTGTTTGCATGTCTTTATAAACAGCAATTAATATGTCACGAAGTTCTTTGAAGTTCAAGATAAAATCTTTTCTATCAAGTCCATCTAAAAACCTGTCCGAAACTTCAAAATCATCCGGTAATGGTAACATATGATCCAAAATTTCTTGTATTTTCACTTGGCAATAATATTTTAATTCCATTTATAATTTCTCCTTTAACTTAATTGGAACTAAAACATCAAGCTGATGATATCCAAGCTCCTTTTTTATTAATTATAAACTGTTCCGTAACGGTAGAGTCAATAGACAAGTGTTAGTTAAAAAGTAAAATGAATAGTTAAATAATAACTAATTCAAAAGTTGAACCATTCACAGTCTCTATACTGTTTTGGTATATCTGATTTATTTTTTATCCAACCAAGTGTTTCTACAAGCTTTGACTTTTCTTCTGGAAAAATCCATGTGTTAAGATATTCAATAAAATCCTCTTCATTATAACACACCACTCCTCCCCCTTTACGATATTTAGCAGCATGTGGGCTTGACCGTAGCCATTTATTGCAAAACTGTATGCAATACTCTCTCAAATTATCTGCAACAATATCTGGGACTAGATAAACAGAAGGATTATTATCTGCACTTAGCAAAACAATTTTCAACTTAACACCTCCTTTATATCATCTACAAACTGATTACCACAACGTGATAGTTCTCCAAAAACACGTTCAATACCTTCTACTGTTTTATGCCAACTTTCACTTGTTATACAATAACAGTCTACTGTACAAATAATAAATTCAGTTTTAGGAAAAGCAAGTTGATAAAGCATTAGACA
>JAVBUL010000229.1:0-4763 GCA_031555415.1 Lachnospiraceae bacterium
ATCTATGAATTTCATCAATAAATAAAACATCACCTTCTTTAAGATTATTTAATATAGCGGCCATTTCGCCTGGTTTTTCTATCGCTGGGCCACTTGTAATTTTAATATTTACATTCATCTCATTTGCAATAATACAAGAAAGTGTTGTCTTTCCAAGCCCAGGTGGTCCATAAAATAAAACATGGTCTAAAGGCTCATTTCTATTTTTCGCAGCTTCAATATATACTTTCAAACTCTCTTTTGCTTTATCTTGTCCTATATACTCATCTAATCCAGATGGTCTTAGGCTATTTTCTATACCTTTTTCTTCTACAGTCAATTCTGTATTAATAATACGACCTTCCATGTTAATCTCCTATAACGAAAGCAACTTTAATGCTTCTTTTATTATACTCTGAACAGTATCATCTTTTGATACATTACACTGCTTAACAGCTCTGGCTGCTTCTGTTTGTCCATACCCCAATGATGTAAGTGCCAAAATAGCATCATTTATAACACCTTTTCCAGTAAAATCTGCATCTCCATTTTCAATATCACCCTTAGATGCAAATAAATCATCTGCATTTAATTTATCCTTTAACTCTAATATAACCTTTTGTGCGGTCTTTGCTCCTACTCCAGGAGCTTTAGATATAATTTTACTATCACCTGATATAATAGCAAATCTCAAATCATCTGCACTCATAACTCCAAGTATAGATAATGCGGCTTTTGGTCCAATACCATTAACAGTAATAAGAAGTTTAAAGAGTTTTAAATCCTCTTTTGTTAAAAAACCAAATAAGTTCATAGCATCTTCTCTTACATTTAAATATGTATAAAGCTTAACTTCCTTGCCTGTATATCCTATATTCACCATCACACTGGATGGTACAAATACATTATATCCTATATTATTCACGCCAATAACTACTCTATCAGCTTCAATATCTTCTATAAATCCTTTTAAATATGCGTACATACACCCTCCATTGCATTTTGTAATTTAGCTAACTAATAAACACAGTATACTACACTTCACAGTCGAACGCAAGTTCTTTTTAATTTTCAAAAATCAAAATAAACATTTACTAAATTAAATATTAATGATATATTAATAATATTAGTAGTGTTAATTATTAATATATAAAAATCAAAATTATTGTTAAAACTATATTTAGCAATAAAACACAAAAGGAGGATTTTTTTAATGGTAGAAAAGTTGTTTAAGTTAAAAGAAAACAATACTACAGTGAAAACCGAAGTTCTTGCCGGTATTACAACATTTATGACAATGGCTTATATCCTTGCAGTAAATCCTGATATTTTATCAGCTTCTGGTATGGATAAGTCCGCTATACTAATAGCAACTGCTATTGCATCATTTATCGGCTCGGTATTAATGGCATTTCTTGCAAATTATCCATTTGCACTTGCTCCGGGAATGGGACTTAATGCATACTTTGCATTTACAGTATGCGGTACTATGGGTATTCCATGGCAGACAGCTTTATTTGCAGTATTTGTTGAAGGTCTAATCTTTATTATTCTTTCACTAACAAATGTACGTGAAGCTATTTTTAATGCCATACCAAAAACACTTAAGTTTGCTGTAAGTGCCGGTATTGGATTATTTATCGCATTTATTGGATTTCAAAATTCAAATATTATTGTAGGTGATTCTTCTACACTTATTACTTATCGTGATTTTGGCGAGAACTTCCGTTCAGAAGGCATTGCTGCGATACTTACCATAGTAGGTGTATTGATAATAGGAATTTTACTTGCAAAAAAAGTAAAAGGCGGTATTCTTTGGGGTATATTCATAACTTGGATTCTTGCAATTATTTGTGAGCTTACAGGATTATACAAACCAAACGTTGAGTTAGAAATGTATAGCGTTATTCCTAAAGATTTTATAAGCTTTGATTTTAGCTCAATAACAAAAACCTTTGGTCAATGCTTTAAATTAGACTTCAGCGACACAAGTATTTTTAACTATATTGTTGTAATATTCTCATTCCTTTTTGTTGATTTATTCGATACATTAGGAACTTTAATAGGTGTATCTTCAAAAGCAAACATGCTTGATAAAGAAGGAAAACTACCTAGGATTAAGGGAGCATTACTTGCAGATGCCGTTGCTACATCAGCAGGTGCTATTTTAGGTACCTCTACTACTACAACTTATGTTGAAAGTGCTGCCGGTGTAACAGAAGGTGGAAGAACTGGTCTTTCTGCCGTTACAACTGCCCTATTATTTTTAGTAGCAGTATTCTTCTCACCTCTATTCCTTACTATACCATCATTTGCTGTAGCTCCTGCACTAATTGTAGTTGGCTTCTATATGATTGGTTCAGTAACAAATATTGACTTCTCTGATATTGGAGAAGGTATCCCTGCATTCCTTACAATCGTTGCAATGCCATTTGCATACAGCATTTCAGAAGGTATTGCGATCGGTGTTATTTCATACACTGTAATCAACCTTTTCACTGGAAAAGCAAGAGAAAAGAAAATAAGTATATTGATGTACATTTTAACGTTATTGTTTGTTTGTAAATATATATTCTTATAAAAAATCTTCGACCGGCGTCGAAGATTGCAAGAATGCCAGATTCGTTGCGATAGCACAACTAATCTGGCATTCTTGATTGGTGCGACAGTAGTTTATTCGCTTTTGTGTAATAATAAAAATTAAATCTAATAAATGAAATTGTTACTACTCATTTCGAGTTTTTTGGAAGGAGTGGTGCTTATGATTACATACAGCGAATTATTTACATTTGTAATAATGCTCTGCGCAATCATTACTTTAGTTTCTAAAAAAAGAAATAGCCGTCCCACTCCGCAAAAGTTGACGACTATCTCAAAATAGTTATAACATTCCGGAATAGGTAGCTTATCCTACCACCCAGCTGTCTTACTAAGTACATTATAACATCATATACACCTAGATTCAATTGTTTTTTCTGATAGTGTGAATTTAATTAATGATTCTTTTTAAGGATTGCTTTTATTTGTTCTATTGCCTCTTTGTCTTTTTGCATAGCTTTTCTTCCTTCATCAGCAAGGATTTTTCTTATTTGTGGGTCTGCGAATTTTTTGAAGCCCTCTGCATCAAAGGTGAATCCTTGACTCCATAAAAAGCCGCCGTATGCAGAACACTCTTCCCATGCGTTTATTGCAATATTTAGTTCATTAGACCATTGAGGATACTTTTCTATCAATGATTTATAGTATTCTAAGATTCCTTTTCGCTGGAATATTTGGCAAAGCGCATCGCAGTATATTATAAATTTTCGCTCTAGACTCTTTACATTTTGTGGGTCGTCGTTTTCTTCTTCTGACGCTAGTAGAACATCGTTTGAAAAATCGTCGTTTTCTAGTTGATTTAAAAAGGCTTCCCATGCTGCAAATCCGACTTTTCTTCCTTTAATTTCATTTTTTTCAGCATATTCTATTATCATTTTAAAAGCTGAAATTATGCTTTCTTTTTCTGAGATATTTTTTACCTTTTCAATTAGAAGAATATAAGCTTTAAGCTCATTTTCCCAATTACTTCTTACAAAAGGCTGGCTGTCATTTTGATAATAATCCCATCCAATTATTTTTTCACCATCATCTTCATAACCATAAAACACATTGTAATCTGTTTTACAGCCATTATCTGTAATACCCTGTGCTAATACAGGCATACCTTTGCTAATTGAATCAATAAAATCATTTCTAATCTGAGTTTCATCAATGTTTAATAAATTTCCATTTTCATCTTTTAACATTGAAACTATTTTCACTTTCCATCCGATTATATTTAATAAACGAATTTGGTTCTCAAATGGTGTTTCATTATAATTTTCAATATCCTCATCACCAAAAATCCATTTTCCCTCTGTGTGGCAAAACCTATTCCCAAAACCACTATAAGCAAGCAATTGTGAGTATGTACATTCTTCCCCCAAACTTTTTAATGCCCCATACAATGCACCTGTAAACGATGTTAAATACATCATATCCTCTGTAGATATAGTAATTAATGGCACATTCGATAATAACTTTCGCTTCATATCAAAACCTCCTCTAATATCAATTTGAATTGAAAGTGGAGTGAAATTTTTAAGATTCTTATCAGATTTTTTCGCCGCCGACGGTGTAATACCATGAAATCTTACAAATGACTTCGTAAAACTCTCCGCCGTCTCATAGCCATACTTCAAAGCAATACTAACTATTTTCTCCTTCGAACTAAAAAGCTCTTTCCCCGCAAGCGTTAATCTTCTATACCTTATATAATCCCCAATAGTAATCCCCATAACAATACTAAAAATCCTCTGAAAATTAGCACTAGAAGAATAAACCTCCCCCGCAATCTTTTCAATATCCAACTCCTCACACAAATTATCCTCAATATAATTAATAGCCTTCTGCACACTCTGCATCCAATCCATACACATTCCTCCTCTTCTTTTCCCAACAAATATATCATAATTCCATCCTAAAATCCTGTCCTCAAATGCCCACATATGACCTAAAAGCGAATACTACAATTCCTTTTCTTTAAAAAATCCTTTTCAATAGTCCCTCATAAAATTTTAATTTAATAACTCCCACCAAAGCGAACAAACTACTGTCGCACCAATCAAGAATGCCAGATTAATTGTGCTATCGCAATGAATCTGGCATTCTTGCAATCTTCGCCGCCGGGCGAAGATTTATTTACCACTCTGCCTTCTTATCATAACCTTAAACAGCTTCTTCCCATTAAACGGAATCAAAGGATA